>CAZZKD010000092.1:0-8884 GCA_964655095.1 uncultured Thermocrinis sp. | reverse complement strand
ACTATATTAAAAAACAGCACGCTGGCAGTTAAAAAGTGGAAAAAGATGGGAATAAACAAAAGGTCCTTTGAAAGAAAGCCTAAGGGAAGGGAAAGGCACAAAGCTAAAAAGCTGTAAAAGGTTAGCCCTTGCCTAAGGGGTGGAAGTATCTCAAACATCAAAGGCGCACTCTTTATACCAAAACCGCTCAGATGAAACCACACCAAGAAAGGAATAATCCTCTGCATCATACCAACTATTATTGCACTGAAGAACAAGCCAAAGACAAGCAAAAAGGGAATAAATTTGCCTATCAGAAAGAGAGCGCAAGCCGACAGCAGAAGGATCATACCCAAAAGCCAAAATCTTGGAGTATATTCCAAAACTTTTCTCTTGCTTTTCAGAAGTAAATAAATCGTTGTTAAAGCGTAGAAGGTGTAAAGAAGAAAAATGGGAAGTCTATATATACTCTCCTCTCCAAGCTGGAACACAAGTAAAGATAAGAGCAAAAGAGGGTGAAAATACCAAGCTAAGTATTTTGGATAAGGTGGAGTTGTGTAGAAGGTCTCTATTACCTGAAAAGAAACGCTAACGATCAAACCGCCTACCCACCCCCAAAGCATAAAGGAATAGTGAAGTTTAAAAAGTGCAGGTTCTCCAAGAAGAAGAAATAAGTATCCAAAGAGAGCTCCTGCAAGAAGAAAGCTTAGACTAAACTTAAATCCCCTAACCGCAGGTAAAAAGCTCTTTTTTGGCAAAAGATGATACATCATCAAGGATGAAATAAACAGAATACTTATAAGTAAGGCTGTCGCTCCGAAGTTTAAAATGTTTCTGTCTCCCTTTGAAAAACCAACCAAGAATACGAAAACAGAAAAAAGCAAAAGTAGGTAAGAAGGGAGAGCCTTTTTTAGTGGTTCCTTTATAACCGCCCCAGCAACCACAGGAAGCATTTGAAATAGTGCGCCAAACATCGTAATCAGAGCAAAACCAAGAAGGTGAGTATGGACCAAAAGGGGAAGGTTGAGCTCTTTTTTGAGAAAAAGATAAAGCTCAAGGAAGGATGAAATTAGCCAAAAGATGCAAGCAGTTAGGAAATGAAGGGCAACTATTACAAAAGGTGGTGCCTGATGAACGGACAGCCCTCTCATACACTTTCCATCTTCTGGATCATTTCCGATGGATCCAAATGTTGGTCGCACATAGGATAGAGTATTTGCTCTTCCTTTAAGTTATGCTGTTGGATCAGGATCATAAAAGTGTCTCCTACAGATAAAAACTCCTCTCTGTTTCTGTTTTTTAAAGCTCTTTCCATTCTTTCAATAAGCTCCCTTGCCTGGGCATGTTCCATACGCATTACCTGAGTTGGACCCATCACTATGCCTGTTCTACCCTCAAACTCTGGAAAGAGCACTGCCTCTTCCCTTTCAAAGTGTTTCAGCGTTTCACTTTTGAACTCTTCAAAGGCTTTTTCTCCTTCTTCCCATTTTCCTTCCCTTATTAGCCTTTCCACTTCCGCATAGATGCTATCGCACTCCCTGTGCTCTTCCGTTAAGTATTCGGCTATGCTCAGCATGGCAAACCTCCTAAAAGTGATTACTTACTTATAATTTATCACCTTTTTTTATCCTGTTTATGACTTTCTTCACTTCTTTGAAATTTTTAATACCGAACAACTCAACCACCACACGCCTCTGAAGTGCAGGGTCAAGCTCCAAAAAGGCTCTTCTTCCCTCCTTTTTAACTCTTTCAATGGCATCCATTGTTAGCTGGCATAAAAGTCTATGCTCCTCCCTTAGAATTTCCCTCATCCTAAGGAGTGTTTCTTCTAAGTTTCTATTTATCTTTTTAAGCTCTGGTATAACTCTGTGTCTTATGCGATTTCTGGCATAAGATAGATCATAGTTTGTCCTGTCTTCAACCCATTCAATACCTTCTCTTTTTGCAAAGTCTTCTATGTCTTCCTTTTTGGCAAGGTAAAGTGGTCTTACTATATAGCCTTCCTTTGGTTCAAAGCCCAAAAGACCTTCAAGGCCTGTGCCCCTTGTTAGCCAAAGAAGTATAGTTTCTGCCAGATCTCCCAGATGATGAGCGGTAGCTACAAAATCAAAGTTTTCTTCTCTTCTTATCTCTTCAAACGCCTTATATCTTTCTTCTCTTGCGCAAGCCTCAATGTTTTCTCCTTTCTCCTTAGCTATCTTTGGAACATCCACTCGTTTTATAAAAATCTCAAGGGAGAGCTTTTGAGCAAAGCTTTTAGCAAACTCTTCATCTCTATATGATTCCTCACCTCTTATCATATGATTTACGTGCAAAAGAGCTATCCTTTTGAGTTTAAAAAATTCTCTTAGTTTGAGCATAGCTACAGCCAAGCAGGAGGAGTCTATACCTCCGGAAAAGCCTATAAGGATTGAGCTATTCGGCGGGATAAGATTTTCTCTCCTTTGGAGTGTGATTATCTTTCTTAGGAGCTTAGAATAGCTTGTGTTCATCATACAAAAGGGTAACTCCTCAGTTTTGCTCTATGGAATTTCCCTCTGATTGAAATATATACTTCTTTTCCCTCCAACCTGTGCTCTATATCCACAAAGCACAGGGCTACTCCTTTTTTGTTCGTAGGAGAAAAGGTTCCACTGGAGACCACCCCTATAGCCTTTCCATTGCAGTATATTTCGTACCCCTCCCTTGGCACTCCTTTTTCCAACATCTCCAAACCAAAGAGCTTTCTTTTTACTTCCTTTTCAAGCATAGCCTTTTTTCCTATAAATTCTTTATCTTTACTTACAAACCGGTCCAAGTTTGCAGAAAGCGGGGATATATCCTCAGATATTTCGTGTCCGTAAAGGGGCAATCCCGCTTCTATCCTAAGCACATCCCTTGCACCAAGACCACAGGGCATTACCTCTTTGATAAGCTCCGCAAATATTTCCTTGCCAACATCTGTGGGAGCGTAGATCTCAAAACCATCCTCCCCGGTGTATCCTGTGCGAGACACTATCACATCCCCCAATCTAACAAAGTTGTATCTTTTTAGACCATTGACCTCAAAGAACTTTTTTATCTTAGCTTCTGCTTCCTTACCCTGAAGGGCTATTTGAACACTTTGAAAAGTCCAATCCTCCACTGGTGTATCCCAAGACGAAAGCCAATCTACGACCTTTTGCCTGTTGGCAGAATTAACGCACAAAAAATACTCATCTTCTTCAATCATGTATATAGTTACATCATCTTTTACCCCACCTTTTTCATTGATAAGCAAGTTATACTGAACCTTTCCACTGCGGAGCTTGTCCAAGGAATTTGATGTAAGAAAGTCCAACTTTTGCTTAACTCCCTTACCCCTTACCCATATTCTTCCCATATGGGAAACATCAAAAACACCCGCAGATTTTCTTACCGCTAAGGATTCTTCAACTATGGAGGAGTAGTATAAGGGCATATGATAACCTGCAAATTCCGTAAATTTGGCGTTAATGCTCTTATGTATGCCATAGAACGGTGTGGTGTGCATTGAGTTATTAATTATACCGAATACCTTAAAAATAGATTAAAGCACAAGGCATTGAATAAGACAAACAATAAATAATATGCTTTTAGTATCAACTTTTTATAGCCATCCTTTCCTTCTTACCCAAAAGATAAGAGAAAGGGTGGTTATTACCATAAGAGCTAAGGAATAGACGTATCCATACTTCCAGTGCAACTCAGGCATATGCTCAAAGTTCATACCGTATATACTGGCTATAAGGGTGGCAGGTAAAAAGATGGTAGCTAAAACCGTAAAAACCTTTACCGCTTCGTTTTGCCTTATGTTAATAAGTCCAATTAGGGTGTTCTGAATGCTGTCTATCTTGTCCATGTAAAAGGTAGTGTAGTCCAAGAGCGTGTATAGGTCTTCAAGGATGACTTTTATTTCCCTCTTGGTCTGCGCATTTATTCTTGGGCTTTTTACAAAGTGAGATAAGATCCTCAGCTTTTCGTTTATAGTTTCCCTAAGGGTTATGTTTAGTTCATCGTAGTAAGAGATGTCCTTTATGATCTCTTCAGTTTGCTCTTCAAAGACCTCTTTTCTGAGGTTTCTTATACGCCTTCCCAGTATCTCAAGCCTATCTCCTATTCTATCAACCTCTATGCTAACTATATGAGAAAACATCTCCTCTGCAAACTGAAAGACCAAGCTTTGATATTCTACTCTCTTTTGGAAGATCATGAGGGTGGGTATGTCCCTATACCTTATGGTTACCATAAACCTGCCCTTTAAAAAAAAGAATACGGGTTCTACGAGTATGTCTTCCTTTTGCTGTATTACAAAAGAAAGACTCATAAATACTTTGTCTCCCTCTTCTTTATACTTACTGCTTATTTCTATGTCTCCAAAGACCTCCCTTGGTGGCATTTCAAAACCTACTGCACTTTTTAGCCAAAAGATCTCTTCTTCTGTAGGTTTTTCTACATCAATCCACAGAATTTTATCCTTAAGAGTGGTGCCAAACTCATCTATGGAGTGCTCTGTAAATCCAAAGGTAGAGCTTGCGTATATTTTAATCATTCTGCATAATATTTTAACTCTGATAAAATATTGTCTTTATGAGCAAAAGAGTTATCCTGGCATACTCTGGCGGTTTGGACACATCGGTTATAGTAAGGTGGTTGGCAGAAAAGGGCTATGAGGTAATTACCTACACTGCGGACGTGGGGCAAGGGGAGGAGTTGGAAGAGATCCCTCAAAAGGCAAAGGCTTCTGGTGCGGTGGAGGCAATAGTGGAGGATCTAAAGGAAGAGTTTGCAAGGGAATACTGCCTGCCAACGCTTAGAGCTTTGGCGCTTTATGAAGGAAAGTATCCTTTGACCGCATCCCTTTCCAGACCACTTATAGCAAAAAAGCTTGTGGAGTATGCCCAAAAGTTTGGTGCAGATTTTGTAGCCCATGGATCCACCGGCAAAGGCAACGACCAGGTTAGGTTTGAGCTTTCCGTGTGGGCTTTAAACCCAGACTTGGAAGTTTTGGCTCCTGTCAGGGAATGGGAGTTTAGGTCCAGAGAGGAAGAGGTAGAGTATGCTCTAAGGTTTAACATTCCCGTAAAGGCTACAAAGGAAAAACCTTACTCCATAGACAAAAACCTTTGGGGTATCTCCATAGAATGCGGTCCCTTGGAGGACCCTTGGACAGAACCGCCGGAGGACGCCTTTGAATGGACTGTGTCTCCTGAAAAGGCACCCGAAGAGGCGGAATATGTGGAGATATCTTTCAAAGAAGGAACGCCTGTTGCTATAAACGGAAAGGAATACCCTAAGCTGTACGAACTCATTCTTGACCTTAACAAAATAGCGGGTAGGCACGGAGTAGGAAGAATAGACATGGTGGAAAACCGCCTTGTGGGAATAAAAAGCAGGGAAGTTTATGAAGCACCCGCAGCCACATTGCTATACGAAGCTTACAGGGACCTTCTCTCTTTAACCTTAGACAGGTTTACTTTCCATTACTTTTTGAGCCACATACCTTATGAGTATGCCAAGCTTGTTTACGAAGGACTATGGTTTTCTCCTTTAAGGGAAGCCTTAGATGGTTTTACGGAAAGGATCGCAAGGTTTGTGGATGGAACGGTAAGGCTAAAGCTTTACAAAGGTAGGGCTTGGGTGGTGGGTAGAAAATCTGAAAGATCCCTGTATGTGGAGGACTTGGCAACTTACTCCGAAAAAGACGCCTTTGATCATAAAGCGGGAGCCCAATTTACAAAGGTCTTTGGTTTGCCTTTGAAGATCCTTGGAAGGATCAGGAGGAGGTAAATGCTTATAGCGGTGCCCCTTTCGGACCAAAACCTTGAAGAGGACCTAAGGGCAGTCAAAGAGTTGGGAGCGGACATTGTAGAGCTTAGAATTGATATGTTTGAAAGGACAGAGCCGGACTATGTGCTGAGCTGGGTAAAAAGAGCAAAGGAATTAGGGCTTTCCACTATCTTAACCATAAGAAGTTCCCAAGAAGGTGGAAAAGATGTGCCAAACAGAGAAAGGATCTTTGAACTTGTATCCCCTTATGCGGACTATACAGACGTAGAGCTGTCCTCACAGGCTTTGATTCCCTACGTTAGAAACCTTACAAAAACTTCGGGTAAGAAGCTCATAATCTCTTACCACAACTTTGAGCTAACTCCTGCCAACTGGATACTTAGGGAGGTTTTCAGGGAGGGTATGAGATGGGGAGCGGATATAGTAAAGGTAGCGGTGAAAGCCAATTCTTACGAAGATACCGCCAGGCTTCTTTGCGTGGCAAGACAGGAGGAAGGACAAAAGATAATCATATCCATGGGAAAGTATGGCAAAATCTCAAGAGTTTCTGGTTTTATTTTTGGAAGCGTGATAAGCTATGCTTATTACAGACAAGCTACCGCTGAAGGTCAGCTCTCCTTAGAGGAGATGGTAAAACTGAGGGAGATACTCTATTCATGAAAAACTTTTACACCAACTTAGGGCTTTTGCTGTTTTTGGTCGCTCTATCCGTAGCCATAGTCCTTTACAAGCCTATGAACCTTGGACTGGACCTAAGGGGCGGTATATCTATGGTAATCCAGCCTGATGTGTCCTATGCCATTGAACAGGAATACCAAAGGCTCAGCAGAGATTTATACCAAAAGTTGAGGGAAGAGGGGCTAAAGGTTTTGGACGTGGTGGTGGAAGAAAACTACATAAAGGTGGAGCTTTTAGAAGAAGGTGCAGTGCCAAAGGTTTTGGAGAAACACTTTCCGCGCTTTGAGGTGAAGAAAAAAGAAGCGAACACTTACTTTTTGGCATTAAAAGACCAAGAGCTTTTCCAGTTAAAGGAAGGTGTGATAAGTCAGACGGTGGAGGTTTTGAGAAAAAGGATAGATGAGCTGGGCGTGGTCCAACCAGTGATCACAAAAATAGGTCAGGACAGGATCTTGGTGGAACTGCCGGGGGTTTTAGACTTAGAAAGGGCAAAGTCCATCATAGGCAGAACTGCCCTTTTGGAGCTAAAGTTGGTGGTAGAAAGTGGTAGAAAAGAAGATCTGGAAAGTAAGCTAACTCCAGAGCTTGAGCTTTTGCCTTCAGAAGATGGTTCCGAGTGGTTTTTGGTTGAAAAGGTGGCGGTTATTACCGGAGGAGACCTAAAAACCGCCTATACTTCTCAGGATGAGTTTGGGAGACCAGCAGTGAGCTTTGAGCTAACAGACAGCGGAGCAAACAAGTTTGGTCAGGCTACGGAAAAGAACATAGGAAGAAGGCTTGCCATAGTCTTGGACAAAAAGGTAATCTCTGCACCGGTAATAAGAAGTAGAATAACCAACATGGGACAGATAACCGGTCAATTTACGCCGGATGAGGCAAAGGAGCTTGCCATAGTTCTAAGGGCTGGAGCTTTACCCACAAAGATAGACTTTCTTCAGGAGAGCGTCATCGGTCCCACCTTGGGAAGGGATGCTATAGAGCAGGGTATTAAGGCAGGTGTGCTGGGCTATTTGCTTTTGGCTTTAATACTTGTTTTAAGGTATAAATCTTCTGGTGTTACTGCAAACCTTTCTATAATATTAAATGCTCTAATGCTTTGGGCTGGCATGGTATTGTTGGGGGCAACCCTTACCTTGCCGGGCATTGCGGGCATAATCCTAAACATGGGCATAGCGGTAGATTCCAACGTGCTGATCTTTGAGAGGGTCAAAGAAGAGCTAAGGCTTGGAAACAGCCCAAGGAAGGCAATAGACTTAGGCTACAAAAGAAGCCTAAATGCGGTGTTTGACACCCACATAACCCTTTTGGTAGCAGCTCTGATACTCTTTCAGTTTGGCAGTGGTCCAGTAAAGGGCTTTGCAACCACCTTAACCTTAGGCACCATAGCGTCTTTTATATCCAACGTCTATTTTGCCAAGTTCTTCTTGGAAATGCTTTATAAACTAAGACTTTTTAGGATCTAATATGTACGACCACATCATCATAAAAGGAGCAAGGCACCACAACCTAAAAAACATAGACCTACTTATCCCAAAAAACAAACTGGTGGTCATTACAGGACCGTCCGGCAGTGGAAAGTCTTCCTTGGCTTTTGACACCATCTACGCAGAGGGCCAAAGAAGATATGTAGAGTCCTTGTCCTCTTACGCAAGGCAGTTTTTGGGGGTGATGGAAAAGCCAGAGGTAGATGTGATAGAGGGACTTTCTCCTGCCATAGCCATAGACCAAAAGACCACTTCAAAGAACCCCCGTTCTACGGTTGGAACTGTGACGGAAATCTACGATTACATGAGGGTCCTTTGGGCTAACGTGGGAAAACCGCACTGCCCGGAATGTGGAAGGCTTTTGGAGGGCTTGTCCGCTCACGAGATATTGGACAACGTATATGAGAATTTGGAAGGTAAAAAAATAACCATTCTTGCACCCCTTGTAAGAGGAAAAAAGGGAGAGTTTAAAGAGCTTTTCAGAGAATTGGACAAGAAGGGCTTTAGCAGGGTTAAAGTGGATGGGCGTTATATGAGAATAGTAGAAGTTCCACCCCTTGAAAAAAACAAAAAGCACGACATAGACTTGGTGATTGACAGACTTACTTTGGAAAAAGAAGAAAGGGCAAGGGCATTAACTGCCATAGAAAGAGCCTTTGAGTATTCAAAGGGGCTTGTGAAGATAGAGGATGCAGACAGTGGGAAGGAGTGGATATTTAGTCAAAGCAGGACCTGTCCAGACCACAACTTTTCTATCCCGGAGCTGACCCCAAGGCTCTTTTCCTTTAACTCTCCCTACGGTGCCTGTCCCACCTGCAAAGGTCTTGGTGTGAAGTGGGAGATAAACCTAAAGCTTTTGGTAGATGAAAACATGCCTGCAGTGGATGCTTTTAGGATCACTCAGTCTGGCTTTTTTGACTATCTTAGATTTCCCATATTCAACCTTCTGAAAAGGT
>CAZZKD010000091.1:0-2945 GCA_964655095.1 uncultured Thermocrinis sp. | reverse complement strand
GTAAGCGATACGGACTTTACAGACTTTGTAAGCAACTACACAGAAGTTCAAACGCACATAAAGATAGATCTGGATACGGGCATCGTCAAAGAAGGAGCCTTATGGACAGAGGAATACGTTCCCGCTGAATCTGTTTTTGTGTTTGGCTTGACCTTCTTAGAGGATATAGAATACTCTCCGCCTTCTACCTTTCACCTTGGTGGAGACATAACTACGGGTAAAGGCTTTGTTAAGGTTCAAAGGTTGGAGGTGCAAAGATGAAAAGTAAGGTTCAGGAGGTTGCAAAGTTGGCTTATGAGTGTGTAATGCAAGTAAAAGACAAAGATTTTGCGTCAAAATACTTATCTTATGCAAGAAAATTACCTTCTATGATAACTCACAACGGCCTTTTAGTCACGGTTGCTTTTGCAAAAGCTAAAAAAGAGCAAGCTTGGAAAACACTTTTGGAACACATAGAAAGCTTTTTGAGGAAAGAAGGGATAAAAAAGGATAAAAAGGACCTAATAGAGTTCCTTTCCGATTGCGAAGTTCAGGAATACAGGTTAATAACCAAAAGGGTTTTGGGCTTTTCTAATTGGTTAAAACGAATAGCAGAAGGGGAGATAAAGGATGAAGGTAAAGGAGATTAAACAACTATTAAGTCAAACCGACAATCCCGCATTGCTTTTTAATAAACTTTTACTTTTCAAATATGCAGAACAGATCTCTAAGGATCAGGAGATAAAAAAGAAAGATTACATAGAGAGTTTTTTGGAGAGTCTCAGAGGAAAAGGAGTATTAAAGCAATTAAAGCTGGAGGGTATCAGTAAAGAAAGCTTTAAGCTAAAAACTGCCTACAGGTTGGTTATTGGGGCTGGCTATCCATCTTTTGTTGAAAACGGTTTTTTGTTTCATCACATATACGGCATTCCCTACATTCCCGGAGAAACACTAAAGGGCCTTGCAAGGTTTGTATTTATGCTTTCAATAGCGGAATCTCTAAAAGAAGAAGTTAAACTCTCCAAGTTGGAGGAAGACCTGTCTGAAGAGAAAGCTATAGATGTGGTGCCACAAAAAATTAAAATACTTTTTGACGATTACGAAATAGAAAATCCTGTGGGAACATTCTTAAAGATCTTTGGCTCCAAAAAGAGAAGGGGGCAGATAATATTTTTTGACGCATACCCTGTTAGCTTTAACCCTTCAAGGGACTTTGAGATAGATATTATGAACCCGCACTATGGAGAGTATTACCAACAAAACAAGGCACCCGCAGATTGGTTGAACCCTACTCCCATACACTTTTTAGCTCTAAGGGAAGGCATAGAGTTTGAATTTAGCTTGGGAACTGCGCCCCTTGAACCCCTAAGGGAAGAGGAGGAAAGCATACTTTTGGAAACCGCAAAGAGACTGCTTGAGATAGGCCTTAAAAACTTTGGAGTTGGAAGTAAAAAGCTTAAGGGGTATGGGTGGTTTAAGTGATGGAGTGGATAATCTTACTCATTTTTAGCTTGATACTTCTTGGATGGAAGATAAACAAAGAGATGTCTTCCATTCAACCGCCAACGAATCCCTTTATTTCAAAAAGACAAGAGGATCAGCCCAATTTTGAAACTTACGAAGATTACAAAAGCAGAGCGCTTATGGATGACTCTTTTGGTGATAGTTTGGGCACTGGCTTTGGTCTAAGGCCCTTTGACGACGACAATAGTTATTCCGACATTTACACTGACCCATCTTATTGCCATCTCCCAGGGAATATTTACTATCACACGTGCCACGATGATTGGAGTGGGAGCTTTTGGGATGGTTGGAGTGGTTCTTCTAACTGGGATGGTTTAGATTGATATATAATGGATTGCAGGAGTGGTATCGTGAAAAAGTTACTTTTGGTGATGATACTTTTTGTGGTTTCACCAGTAGTTAAGTCTCAAGAAAACCCTTTCCTTGTGCCCGAGAGGGTAAATGTGCGTATAAATGTATCGGTTCAGATAGCAAAGCAAATAAAAGAGAGAGGATACAACAAAATAGCAGTGGTTTATATGAACACTTCTGACCTTTGTGCCTTGACTGCAGCTTCTTTGGTAGCGAGTCTAAAAACCTTGGGTGTAGAGGCATACTACCTTAAGGGCGGAGACCCCGATCTCCCAATAAAAATAAAAAACTTAGGAGCAGATTGGATATACCTTGCATACTTTGGAGAAATGCCTCATGAAGAAGTCCAAAAGGCACTAAATGGGGATTTGCATACGCTGGCTTCTGAGTTTGAGAAGGTAAATCTGCTGGTTCATCCTTCCACTTTGGGACTTGGCTTTTTTGCAGGTGCTTTGGTGGATGACAAAGTCGGAGAGCTTTTAAGCAAATCTAACATAAAAGGCTTTACCATCAAACAAGGCAAAGTTGAGATGGTAAGCGTAAAGGTAAAGGACTTGGATTTGACAATAGAACCAGAGCCACAGCCCCAAACGGAAAAGCCAAAAACTCCAACCAAGAAGAAAACGAGATAAAAAATGGAGATAGCATACAAAGATTTTCATAGAAAAATGGCACCCTTTAGGGAAGAGAGCTTGGAAGATATACTGGAAAACCAGGTAAATCAATGGATAAAACTAAACAATATTCAGGTCATAAACGTGGAAACTCTTTGGGAAAGAAATAGCCACGTATCGGTAGGCGTAAGAGTTTGGTATGTGAAAAAGTGAGTATTGGGCTTTGGCTATTTGGAATGTATGGTATAATCCTATTTAGCCCCTTTGGGGAAGCTTGAGGGTCCTTTTTAGACCCTTGCCAACTTGGCAACTGAATAGGCTTTGGGATCTCCTAAGGGAGGTGCTCCTCTGCCTTTACAACTCCACCATATTTTTCTCTGTATTCTTCCAACTCCTTTAGCTTTTGAACTATCAGCTCTCCCATAGATACTTTCTTTTTTATGGCTTCTATGCGTAAAGCTTGATGAACTTCGGGTG
>CAZZKD010000090.1:0-5941 GCA_964655095.1 uncultured Thermocrinis sp. | reverse complement strand
TGAGATAGGGTCTTGCAAGGGAGTCAATGGAAGGAATCCCTTGCAGGGTTAAAAGCTCTGTCAAGTTCTGAGAGTAGCCCCTGCTTTGCCTTGTCTTGGAAGGTTCCGCCTGTTGAAGGTGGAGGGGATGTGGATAAGGAGAGCAGTAGGGTTAGTTCCCTTTGGCTTTGGGGGGACTATATCCAGGAATACTGGATGAATAATTGGACAAAGCCATTTGAGGAGGTAAAAATGTTTCCTACGGAAAGAAACGGAAAGGTGCAGGATGAGTTTATCGAAGAGCTTAAAAGGAAAAATGCCACAGTCACCATATTTTTAACAAGGGGAAACAGGATAACCGGAAAGATCATAAACCATGATAAGTACACAGTGCTTTTGGAAGTGGAAGGAGAGCCAAACCTTATATACAAGCATGCCATAAGCACCATAGTGCTCGGTGGATGAATGAAAGCAATCTTAGTTTGCCTTCTCTCCTCAGAAACAAAGTGGGAGTTTAAGGAATCCTTAGAAGAGATAAAGGAGCTGGTCAGAGCAGTAGGCGGTAAAAACTTAGGTTATGTCTATCAAAAAAGACAATCACCAGACCCAAGATACTATATAGGTGCTGGAAAGGCTCAAGAGCTAAAAGAGGTAGTTCAGGGCACTGGTGCGGACTGCATAGTCTTTGATGCTTTCTTGAGTCCCTCCCAGGTTTCCAACTTGGAAGACCTTTTAGGAGTCAGCGTTTTGGACAGGGCGGACTTGGTGCTTGAGATATTCTCAAGAAGGGTAAGAAGTAAAACAGCCAAGCTTCAGGTGGAGCTTGCCAAGCTTACCCATCAGCTACCAAGACTGTATGGAAAGGGTAAGGAGCTTTCCCGTTTGGGCGGTGGGGTGGGTACAAGGGGTCCAGGTGAGCAAGAGCTGGAGATAAAAAGGCGGGCCATAAAGAAGAGGATAGAGCAGATAAAGAGAGAGCTTGAAGAGGTGAAAAGGCAGAGAAGACAGCAGAGAAAGAAAAGAGAAAGAGAATACGGAGACATAAAGGTGGTTAAGGTTGCGCTTGTTGGATACACAAACGTAGGAAAATCTAGTCTAATGCAAGCACTTACAGGTAGGGAGACCTTTGTAGAGGACATGCTCTTTGCCACGCTGGACACAAAGACTTCAGCCAAGTTTCTGTTTCCAGACATAAAGGTTCTTATCACAGACACCGTAGGGTTTATAAGAAAACTCCCTCCCGAGCTGATAGAGTCCTTCAAGGCTACTTTGGAGGAAGTTCAAGAGGCAGATATCCTTCTTCATGTGATAGATATATCAGACCCTAAGTGGTTGGATAAGGTGAAGGTAGTTCAGGAAATACTCAAAGAACTTGGAGCGGATGAAAAACCTACCATATACGTGTTTAACAAAGCGGACAAAGTTGTGGAAAAAGAGGAAGATATAAAACTTTTGACAGAACCTGCCTTTTTGAAAGGCAAATCTGTTGTAGTTTCCAGTAAATACAGGTGGGGGCTAAGGGAACTTCTGGACGCTATAAGGGAAAAGGTTGAAGAGTTAGTGGAGGCGGGCATATGAACTTGGTAATCTTAGGTGCTCAGTGGGGTGATGAAGGAAAGGGTAAAATAGTGGATCTTTTGTCTGCTGAATACGAGGTAGTAGTGCGCTATCAAGGCGGTAGCAACGCAGGTCATACCGTCATGGTAAACGGACAGAAGTTTATCCTCCACCTTTTGCCCACAGGCATACTCCACACCCACACCATCGGAGTTATAGCCCAGGGGATGGTGGTAGATTTAGAGCTCTTAGTAGAAGAGATAAAGCAGATAGAAAGCAAAGGTATAAGCGTCAGGGACAGACTCTTGATAAGCGACAGAGCCCATTTGGTTCTTCCTTACCACAAGACCTTGGACGCCCTTTTGGAGAAAAGGGGCAAAATAGGCACCACTTTGAGAGGGATAGGTCCCGCCTACATGCTAAAGTATGCAAGGAAGGGCATAAGGGTTTGCGACCTTTGGGACAAAGACAGGTTCTACAGCTTAGTAAAGGACAATTTAGAATTTGTGGAAGAGCTGTGTAAAAAGGTCTACTGTGAAGCCTTTGAGATGAAGGTAGATGAGGTGGTGGATAGGGCTTTGGAGAGTTTTGAAGAGATAAAGCACTGCATCACAGACACGTCAAGCTACCTTTTGAACACGGAAAAAAGCATTCTCTTTGAAGGGGCTCAGGGAACCCTTTTGGACGTGGATATTGGCACATACCCTTACGTGACCTCTTCCAACTCTTCTGCCCTTGGACTTTCTGCAGGCACGGGCCTTCCACCAAAGTTTTTCTCTGGAGCAAAATTTCTCGGCGTTTCTAAGGCATACACCACAAGGGTAGGAGAGGGACCTTTTCCCACAGAGCTAAAGGATGAGGTAGGCGATCTTATAAGAGAAAAGGGCAAAGAATACGGGGCAACCACAGGAAGACCCAGAAGGTGTGGATGGTTGGACTTGGTCGCTCTAAAGCACGCGGTGGACCTAAACGGTCTGGATGGTATAGTTCTCACCAAGTTAGACGTGCTGGATGGTTTTGAAGAGATAAAAGTATGCACTGCTTATGGAGTGGAGGATAAAGTTTTTAAAAACTTCCCCGCCAGTCTTTCCCTTTTAGAAAAAGCTCAGCCTATATACGAATGCTTTGAAGGCTGGAAGGAAAGTACCTACGGCATAACAAACTACAAAGACATACCAGAAAAGGCAATGAGCTATATAAACTTTATAGAAAGGTTCGTAGGTGTGCCTATTGTCATGCTTTCCACAAGCCCAGAAAGGGACAAATACATCTGGCTTTTGGAGGTAACCCATGAAAGAAGGGTGGGAAGTTCAGATATTTGTTAACGGTAAGGAAGTAAAACTTAAGGACTTTCCTCAAAGAGCAATCTACAACATCCTACTTGGTTTTGTTAAAAGCCTAAAACTTAACGAGACCCCAAGGGAGGTAGAGATAAAAGTAAAAGTTGGAAAAGAAGAAAATACAGGAAATACTTGAATTTCAGGTTCAACAGCAAGATAGACTAGATAAGTTCTTAACAAAGGTCTATGCGGAATTCTCAAGGACTTACATACAGAAGCTTATAGAAGAAGGATACGTTCTTGTAGATAATAAGCCCATAAGCAAGCCTTCAAAAAAACTAAAAGGTGGTGAAAAAGTTGTCCTGCTTGTGCCAGAACCTGAAAGGTTAGAGATCACTCCGGAAGATATACCCTTAGAGATCCTTTACGAAGACGAAAGCTTACTGGTGCTTATAAAGCCTTGCGGTATGGTAGTTCATCCTTCACCTGGGCACACATCTGGCACCTTAGTAAACGCCCTTTTGTATCATGTAAAGGACCTCTCCTCTATTGGTGGTGTGGAAAGGCCAGGTATAGTCCATAGGCTGGACAGAGACACCATGGGTCTTATGGTGGTAGCCAAAGGGGATGATGTGCACAAAAGCTTGTCTGAGCAGTTCAAAGAAAGAAAGGTGTTAAAGCTTTACAGGGCTATAGTACAAGGTGTGGTAAGCTGGGACTACAAACTGGTAGAAACAAACATGGGAAGGCATCCTATAGACAGAAAGAGATTTACAGTATTGGAAGAGGGGGGCAAGTATGCCAAAAGCGAGTTCTTTGTGAAAGAGAGATTTCCAAAACACAACGCCACGCTATTGGAGGTAAGGATCCACACTGGGAGAACCCATCAAATAAGGGTTCATGCAAGCAGTTTGGGACATCCCATACTTGGAGACAAAACCTACGGTTTTAAAGCTCAAGCTTTTCCTAAAAAGCTTCTTGAGATGCTAAAAGACTGTCATATGCTTCTGAGCTCCAAGCTTGGTTTTTTTCATCCTAAAAAAGGCAATTGGCTTGAGTTTGAAGTGCAAAACGTAGAACCCTTTACAAGCGTGCTTAACTACCTAAGAGAAGCTCTCTAAACTTAGCCCTCAGTCTTTCTATACTTCCCTCACCGCCAAGCTTCTTTTTAAGCTTTGGAAAAACCCTTTTCTGCGACTCAAAGTCTATCTTCAAAGACGCTTCCACAAGGTCTTGCCAAGGTCTTTGCACCACCTCTGGAATGACGCTTTCCCCCCATACCAGATTGGTAAGGGCTACGTTTTTTACCTTTACAAGCCTTTTGGCTACACAGTATGTTATGGGATTTACCCTGTAAAATACCACGTGAGGCACACCCAAAAGGCTAAGCTCCAGCTCTGCAGTCCCACTTGCCACAAGCCCAAACTTGGCGTAAGCTGACAGGTTATAGTTAGGCTGTTCTATATCCAAGGCGGTAAATACCCTGACAGGAAGGTCATCAAATACTTCTTCAAGTTTTCTTTTAAAGCTTTCAAAAGTAGGAATAACGGCTGGAAGCTTGGTTTCTCTGTATATTGCTTGGTATGCTTCTTTGAGATACTTCGCATGATTTCTTATCTCGCTCCATCGGCTTCCGGGAAGTATGACGATGTATTGGTCCCAATCCAGCAGGCTTTTAACCTTTTCTTCTGGCAAGGTAGGTTTAGCCAAATCTACCAGCGGATGTCCAACGAATATGGCTTCCTTGTTGTATTTTTTGTAAAAATCCACTTCAAAGGGAAGAATAACTAAAAGATGGTCCGCGAGCTTGGATATAACTTCAGCCCTTTTCTCTTTCCATGCCCAAACCTGAGGAGAGATAAAGTAGATCACCTTTTTTACCTTTTTCCTTATCCTTTTTAACAACCTTAAGTTAAAAGCGGGAGCATCACACAGAATTATTGCGTCCATATTCTCTGCCAAGCTTTCTATGCGCCTGAGAAGTTTGAGCACCGTGGGGATCCTCGGTATGGCTTCCCAAAGACCAACCACCGATAGGTCTTCAAGCTTTCCCACACTCTTAAAACCTATTCTTTCCAAGCTCTCATCCGTTATTCCCCAGAATTCTACAGAGTTAAAGTCTTTCATTATAGCATGTATGTAGTTGCTGGCAGACCTCTCCCCTACCGATACAAAAACTTTCATTTAGATCGAGGTTGCTTTTCAAAATCCCTCATCGGGACGTCCTCCTCACCCTGCTGAACACCCCTTGAACCAATAAGGAGTTTTTGTTTGTTAGCGGTTTATAAGCAGACCTTATGGCGGATGATTGCTTGCGCATTAATTCCAAAAGCTTTTTTCTGTCTGGACAATTCAGTTGGAGTTTGAACTGCACGCTTACATACATCTTAGGCTTTATTATAACCACCTTGAGGGATTTTTAGAATATCCTTCATTTAGATCTTACAAACATTTTAAAACTACCATCTGGCTCCTTCTCCATTCTAACAAATACCCCTTTTGTTTCTAAGAGAAAGGCATGGGCCAGTTCCACCCTACCAGAGCTTCTCACGCTAACATACCTCTCTGCGGTATATGGACCCTTTGAGTTTTTGAAAGTAGCCTTCAGATACGCACCGTCGTGATGCTCCATCACTTCCACAAAGCTAACTTCCATGTAGTTGTTGTTTTCTATACAATCCTGCCATAACTTAAAAAGCTCCTCATCCTGCAAGCTAAGGCTCAAACCAAACTCTAAGTCCTCTGGATCCAGCTCAGACACGGAATCTTTTATTTTCTCTTTGGCTAATTCTCCAAACTCTTCCAGCTTGCTTATTGCTAAGTTTTTATAAGCTTCCTCTATGGGCATTAGGTTATATTTTAAAGGAGATGGGCTCCTGTGGAGCCCAAATTTTTAGACAGCAACCTTCTTTGGGGGCGGTGGCAAGAAAGGCTCAAGCCCTTGTTCTTGAGCCCACCTCTTTGCAAGCTCGTACGCTTCCCTTGCGGTATCTAAGTTTTTCTGGATTAGCTCCAACTTTTTCTTGAACTTTCTTTCCAAAGCAGAGTCCAAGGAGGCGGTTCCTCCAGAGGCTACAAACTTCTTTAGGAACCTGGATTTTATACCTTCCTCTATGGCTTCTAAA
>CAZZKD010000089.1:0-21512 GCA_964655095.1 uncultured Thermocrinis sp. | reverse complement strand
AATATTTCCCACACTGAGCCAGACTCTACCACCTCTCCTTCCTTTAAGACCAGCACCCTGTCTGCCACTTCTGCCACCACTCCAAAATCGTGAGTGACTAAGATTATGCCCTTTCCCTCTTCCTTTAGCTTAATAAAAAGTTCAAGGATTTTCCTTTGGACAGTTAGGTCCAAGGCGGTTGTTGGCTCATCTGCCAAAACAAGGCTCGGATCACAAACCGTAGCTATGGCTATGCAAACCCTTTGCCTTAGGCCCCCTGAAAGCTGATGAGGATAAGAGTTCATAACCCTTTCCACATCCTGCACGCCTACCTTTTTTAGAGTTTCTCTTACCCTATCTTCTGCACCAACCTTTCCAAAGTGCGTAGTGTATGCCTCTATTATCTGATCCTTTACTTTAAAGAGAGGGTCCAAATACAAAGAAGGCTCCTGAAAAACTATACCTATATCTTTCCCTCTCAGTTTTGCATACTCCGTTTCCGGCAAACCTATTAGTTCCTTGCCTTCAAGTTTTATGCTTCCGCTTATTGAGCTGTGCTTTGGTAAAAGGCCGATGATGGAAAGCAGGATGGAACTTTTTCCAGAACCTGACTCTCCCACTATGCAGAGAACCTCTCCCCTCTCCAAGGAAAAGCTAACATTCTTCAAAACTTTTTTTGAACCATAACTAAGAGATAGATCTTTTACTTCAAGGAGCATTCAGCAGTCTTTCAAGATGGGGCTTTATCCTATCGTAAAGCTCCCAAAGATCCTGAGATATTACCTTTGTTTGGGCTACGGTAGGCATAAAGTTAGTGTCTCCGTTCCACCTTGGGACTATGTGAAGGTGTATGTGGCTTTCCAGCCCAGCACCCGCAGACCTTCCCAAGTTGTACCCAAGATTAAAGCCGTGTGGCTTAATCGTTTGCTCCAAAGCCTTTATGCAAGCTACAGTTAGCTTGTGGGTCTCAAGCACCGTTTCCTCATCCAAAAGGCTAAAGTCTCCTATGTGATCCTTTGGAGCTATCATAAGATGTCCCGCATTGTAGGGATACTTGTTGAATATAACAAAGGCTTTTTTCCCTCTGTATAACACCAAATAATCCCTTAACTTTTCTTCCGGCTGTCTGACCGCTTCACAAAGAAAGCACTCAGAGAATTGATCCACCTTTTCTACGTATCCGCTTCTCCAAGGAGCCCAAAGAAGCTTCATAACCTCAAAAGCCTCCTTATTGCTTTATCTACTTCCTCCTCTGTAGGCGTGTAATCGTGCCGTTCCAACTCCATGGTGTCCCTAAAGTATAGAACTGTGGGGAAGTAAAATATGCCAAGGTCCTCGGGAGTTGTGTTTTCCTCTGCATTCATGCTAAAGAAATTTACCTTATCTCCGTATATCGCCTGAAACTTTGACAGCAGTTGGAAAACTTCCTGATTTTTTTCATTTCCTGGCTTGTAGAACACTACCACCGCAGGTTTCTCTGCAGATATAGCCTTGTCGTATATATCTTTGTCTGTTAGTTCTTCAAACATTTCACACCTCCGAATTTATTATAAAATATCAAGCTTGTGAAAGTTAGTGTTGGTATAGTTGGATGCGGTGTAGTGGGCACAGGCACGGTCGCTTTATTGTTGGAAAACGCTAAGGTAATAAAAGAGAAAACTGGGCTTGAGATCGTAATAAGCAAAGTAGCAGACAAAGATTGGAGCAGACCAAGAGATTATAACGTGCCAGAACACCTAAGAACCACAGACTACAGGGAAGTCTTAGAAAACTCCCAAATCGTGGTAGAGCTGGTAGGCGGTAAAGACTTTGCAAAGAAGCTAATACTGGAGGCTATAGAAAGGGGTAAGCACGTAGTGACTGCAAATAAACACCTGCTTGCAGAAGAAGGATATGAGATATTCCATAAGGCAAAGGAGAAGGGAGTCCTCTTAGGCTTTGAAGCTTCTGTGGGTGGAGGAATACCGATCATAAAAGCCCTAAGGGAGGGCTTGGTTGGGAACAGAGTGCAAAATATTTACGGCATACTGAATGGCACCACAAACTACATACTTACCAAAATGTTGGAAGAAGACATTAGCTTTGAAAAGGCCCTTGATATGGCAAAAAGGCTCGGATACGCAGAAGCAGACCCTTCTTTGGACATAGACGGTTGGGACTCTGCGCACAAGCTAAGCCTTTTAGCTTATGTAGGCTTTGGAAAGCACTTTCCCTTTAATGAAATATACGTAGAAGGTATAAGAAAGGTTGACCTTTTGGATGTGGAACTTGGAAAGGAATTGGGATACACGCTAAAGCTTTTGGCCATAGCAAAGAGGATGGATTCGGAAGTAGAACTTAGAGTTCATCCTACCTTTATACCCACTGACAACCCGTTGGCTAAGGTCTCAGATGTCTATAACGCAGTTTTGGTAGAGGGGGATTTTGTTGGTAAGACCATGTTCTACGGAAGGGGAGCTGGCTCAAGACCTACCGCATCGGCGGTGGTTTCCGACATAGTGGATATTGCAAAGAGCATAAACTACTGTATCCCTCCCAAGCATACGTGGGAAAGTGAGGAACCGCTAAGGATCAATAAAAACTTCTATAGTAGATATTATCTTAGGTTTGACGTTCCTGACAAACCTGGGGTGTTAGCAAAAATCGCCCACGTTTTGGCAGAGTATAACATCAGCATAGCCTCTGTCCTTCAAAAGGAAAAGGTTTGTAAGGCAGCAGGCAGAGAAGGTCAGCCTATAGTGCCTTTGGTTATACTTACCCACAAAGCTTATGAAATGGACATGCAAAGGGCAGTTAGCGATATCCAAAAGCTTCCAGTTGTGGAAGGAAGCCCCACTATTATAAGAGTGGAGGAGGAAGCCTATTGAAGCTGTTGGCTCCCTCTATTCTTTCGGCCGATTTTTACAGACTTGGAGAGCAGATATCCGCTTGTATAAGAGGTGGTGCGGACATACTGCACTTTGACGTGATGGACGGGCACTTTGTGCCAAACATAACCTTTGGACCTGTGGTGCTTGAGAGCATAAAAAAGCACTGCTCCATACCCTTGGATGCCCACCTAATGATAGAGAACGTGGATAAGTATATTCCGGACTTTGTAAAGGCAGGCGCAGATATGATAAGCATACACATAGAGAACAACTATCACATTCACAGAAGCCTTGAGCTAATAAAGAGCTTGGGTGCAAAGGCAGGGGTGGTTATAAACCCAGCCACATCCCTTAAACTCTTAGAAGAAGTTCTGCACTATGCGGATTTCGTGCTTTTGATGTCGGTAAATCCGGGTTTTGGAGGACAGAAATTTATCCCAAGGTCCATAGAAAGGCTAAGAATGCTAAAGGCTATGGTCTTGGAGATAAATCCAAAGGTGCTTGTAGAAATAGACGGTGGGATGAAGGAAGATAACATAAAACAGGTAGCAGAAGCTGGAGCGGATATATTGGTGGTTGGCTCTGGCATTTTTGCTCACGAGGACGTAGAATTACAAACCAGAAAGCTAAAAAACATTCTTATCTCCTTAGAGGCACTGTAAGCCTCTGCAGGTCAAAGACATTAAAGGTAAGGTATAACTCTTTTAAATACTTCCCCTTTGTTCCATCGTAATTATCCCTTGCAAGCAGTCCAAAGCTCCAGCATGCGCCTCTGTAGTCAAGGCTTGCTTGTCTGGTTAAATCCTTCTTTATTCTGTTGTCCCTCGTTAGGGAAAAACTAAAAACTGCAGACCTGTAGGCTGTGTTCAGGCTTAGAGTAGTTTGGTCCGAAAGCCTCTGCCCAGAAAAGTTTCTTGACAGTATTTGTCCCAAAGTAAGAGTTGTTCGTTTGTATCCAAGGCTTACACTGCCAAAAGTTTGTAAAAGGGAACCGCCTTCCACATCGTAGAGGTTGTCTGTGCTAAAGCTTAAACCTTCAAAAGGCTTTAAAGACAGAACCGCCCTAAAAGGTATTACTCTTCTCTTTACGGTGGATCCCGCATAGGTGTAGCTGTTAAGGTAGTTATAGCCAGTGCTAAGGTAAAGTCCTAAAAACTCTCTACCCGCATAGCTCAAGGAGGTGGTCGCTGTTGCATCAATTTGGTTTTTTCTGTTTAGTTCGTCTAAGTTATCAAAGTTTGGATTGTTAAAATCTTTTGGCCTAAAGCTATAACTTAGGTTGAAAGAGTTCCTTAGGTTAAGCTCTCCCTTTTGAAGGTCCGAGGAAAAGGACAGGTTTTCGGAAAAATGAATACTGTTTATACTATTTTTGTATCCCCTTTGGTTTAAGCCAAAGTAATATAGGTTTTCAAATACAATCTTAGAATAAAACACTTTGCCGAATATTTCTTTTGGTATGGAAATTTCTGGGAAAAATAAAACCCTTTGTCCTCTCAGACCAACTTCTCTATAAAAGTTTGTGTATGAAAGAAGACCACCTAAGAATACGCTTCCCACTATCTGTTGGGATTTCCAATAGATACTTACCTCTGGTAGTCTATGTAAGGTGCGTTTGTTGTTTGAAGAGGTGGTGTCATAAAAGTGCTTTGCACTAAAGCTCAAGAAAAATCTGTCAAACTCTTTGCTGTAATTGATGTAGGATGTAAGGTATGGTATTGTTCTTTCGGTTTTTTGCAAATATGTGTCTTCCAAAAAGTAAGGGTCTGAGATCGTGTCCAAACCCGCTTTAAAGTCCTGGAGGTCTAAATCAAACTTAAAGCGATACCTGTTTTTTCTGAAAGTGCTTGGATCCCTCCCTTCCCACCATTTACCCGGTGGTTCAGGTTCTATGTAATAGGATATGTTTAGCCTAAGGTCATTTTCCTTAAAAAAGGCTTGTCTGTATTCTAAAGAAAAACCCTTAGCCTGTTTGTCTCGCAGGTCAATCGTCAAAGTAGCGTCCTTGTCCCTTGATATAGCCCAATAGATGGGCTGTTGGTATATTAGGTTGTTGTAAGAATTGAAACCTATCGTTGGCGCTAAAAGACCAGACCTACGTTCTCCTACGGGATAGAAAAAAAGGGGCAGATAGGCAAAGGGAACTCTAAAAAGTCTCAAAGAGTTGTTCGTTGAAAACACATACTTTTGGTCTATTTTTGCCTTTGAAAAGCAAAGGACCATCTCCTTTCTATCGGGGGGACATGTGGTGATCTGTCCCTCCTCAACGGTGTATAACTCCCCACTTTTTTCCAATCTACTTGCTTGAAAGTAAAACTTTTCAAACTTTCCCTGTGCATTTAAGTAGTATCCTTCCTCCTTTTCTAAGCTTAGGTATGCATAAGAGCCTACTACTTCAAGCCTACCGTCCAAAGACCTTACATAAACATTACCTTCCGCTATAACTTCCTTTGTTTCAGGGTTGTATCTTATAGTGTCTGCCTTTATGTAGTACCTTTCGTGATATACTTCTACCTCTTCCTTTGCCTGAATCCATCCATCGGGCTGGCGTTCAAGGTGGTTGGAAAATATTTCCAAGCTATAAACTATCTTTATTAAGAAGAGAATAAGATAGACTATCAGCATAGCGTTTTTGTTTTATTATACGTGAAAATAGTTATCTTAAGAATTCCAAAACTTTCTGAGAAACCACCTCAGAGTTTCTTATACAATCTGCCACCGATACACCGCTTAGATAATTTCCGGTTAAAAACAGTCCCGGATTTTCTTTTTCCATTGTCTGAGCAAGCTCGTAATATTTACCATAACCTAAGTTGTATTGGGGAATTCCTCTTTTCCATTTGGTAATGTTAAGGATGTTTGCATCAATACTTAGGATTTCCTTTAACTCTCTTTCTACTGTCTTAGATATTGCCTCTTCCTCTTCTTCTATGATCTGTGGATCTGTGGCACCTCCAAGATAAACGGTTAAGAGGTTTCCTTTTCTTCCTGAAAATATGTTGGATGAAAAAAGAACGCCGAGCATTCTTTTTTTCTCTTTGCGTGGGATCAAAAAGCCAAAACCGGGTGGTATGGAGTCTTTTGTGGATATATGAACTACAACCACTGGGGCGTAGTATATTTTGTCAAACTCCTGAGCAGCACTCCAAGAAAGGTCTCTCAAAAGATAGCTTGCAGATGTAGCTGGCGCAGAGACTACCACAGCTTTTGCCTCAAACTTTCCGTTTTTTGTATCCAAGATGAACCTATCGTCCTTTTTTCTTATTCTCAGCACTACGTTTTCTAAATCCACATCCAAAGCTTCAGAAAGTCTTTTGGGAAAGCTCCAGTTTCCTCCCTCAAAAGAGATTAACCTACCACTAGGTCCAAGGGCTTTTAGCTTTATAGCTCCCTTTATAAGGCTTCCAAATTGCTGTTCCAGTTCATAGACCCTTCTTACCGCATACTTTACCGAAAGCTGTCTTACATCTCCCGCATAAACACCGCTTACAAAGGGCTCCACTATGTAGTCAAGGAACTCCTGACCTAACCGCCTTTTTACAAACTCCGCTATAGTTTCTTCGCTCTTTATTGATTTAGACACAAAAGGTTCTCTCAAGACTTTTAATTTACCAGACAAAGAAAGGAGAGGCGAGGTTAAAAAGCTTATTGGTGAAAGGGGCAGTGGTATGAGCTTTCCCTTTTTGTATATATACCTTATCTTTGCTTCATCTTTGGCATAAAGGGGTTTTACGTCTGCTAAAGCTAAAAACTCTTCAACTTTTTTGTCTGCTAAGATGGTTTGAGGTCCGAGTTCACAAAGATATCCGTCAATGTTTTTTGTTTGTATATTGCCACCTACTCTGTCTTCCTTTTCAAAGACTTTTACCTTTACACCTGCCTTTTGCAGGCGGAATGCTACCGAAAGCCCGGATATACCCGAACCAACTACCGCAACATCTATCATGATTTGTAAGGAACACCTTTCAGTGGAGAAGAGGGAACCGCATAAGTCCTCTTTGGCATCCTCCCAGCAAGGTAAGAGAGTCTGCCTGCAATGGTAGCGTATTTCATAGCGACTGCCATCTTTATAGGGTCCTTGGCTTCCGCCAAAGCTGTGTTGGTAAGTATGCCATCTACCCCAAGCTCCATTACAGGCACTATATCCGCCGCACTACCTATGCCAGCATCCACTATAACAGGAACAGATACCGCTTCCTTTATAAAGATCAAATTGTATGGATTTTGCAGTCCAAGTCCTGAACCTATAGGTGCAGCCAAGGGCATAACTGCAGCACATCCAATATCTTCAAACTTTTTAGCATAGACAGGGTCATCGAAGATGTAAGGAAGGACCACAAAGCCCTCCTTTACAAGGAACTTTGCCGCCTTATAGGTTTCTTCCATATCTGGCAATAAAGTTTTCTGATCTCCTATTACCTCAAGCTTTATCCAGTTTATGCCCGTAGCTTCCCGGGCAAGCATGGCAGTTTTTATGGCTTCTTCTGCGGTATAGCATCCTGCGGTGTTGGGAAGGATGAGGTATTTTTTGGGATCTATGTAGTCTAAGAGGTTTTCTTTATTGGGATCAGTTATATTTACCCTTCTGACCGCAACGGTAATCATCTCCGCACCACTTGCCTCCAAAACCTCCTTATTTTCCTGAAAGCTCTTGAACTTTCCAGACCCAATGATTAATCTGGACCTAAAGCGCCTACCTGCTATCTCAAGGTAATCATCCTCTAAAAGTTTTTCCCAGTCAAGCATAAAAAACCTCCTGTAGGATAATAAAATTATGCCAATAAGTTTAAAAGGTCTTTTGCTTTTAGTGGTCAGTTATTCCTGTTCTTCTTTTTCTTGCTTTGTAGGAGGTTTTGGTCTTTCAATTATCTTGTCTGGAGCAAGCTTTTCCGCTATAGAATTAGCTATCTGAACCACCACATCCCTTGCTACCATGTCAAGGGAGAGGTTTTTGCTTATGCTCCATCCACCACCTGCGCCAAATTCACCACCTGCACCAGCACCAAAGAGACCCCAAGAGCTCCTTTCTGAATTTGCATCAAAAGAGTTGGAATATATAATTTCAAGCGTTTCGGGTTTTATAATATTTACATCAACACCAAGCTTAGCCTTATCCTTTCTGACATTTATTGCACCTAATATGGGAATCAATCCACCTCCCAAGGCACCACAGCTTCTCTCCAATTCAAGGGCAGTTATAGAACCCATTATCATGTAATCTACCTTTGGAGGTTGAACCTTTTGTCCAGTGGCTTCAAGAAGTTTTTTCATTCTTTCATACTGTTCCAAATCCACTATTCTAAAGCAGTTGGTAGTTTTGAGAGCGTTGGTGAGCATGGTAGCAAGCCCCTTTCCTACACCTTTTACACCGCCTGTTCCAGCCAGTGCTTCGTATATTAATAACAGTTTAGGATTTCCGGGATTTGCTTCTTGACAAGAGTTTGCCTTGCAATCAAACTCCATAACCATAACAGAATAAACAGGCTCCGCACATCTAACTACAGGAATTTGCCTCTCCACAGTTGTGGTTTCGCTTGCGTAGACTATATCCTTTACACTCCACTGGGTAACGCAGTGAAAGTCTGCCACAAGCTCTACTGCAGGTAAAGACAATATCTCTTCGTAAGAAAGCTCTAAAGTTTTTTTTACTTCTCCCCATACCTTGAACCTATACTTGGAAAGGTCCCAATCTGGCAAATCATCTACTATGTCATAGACTATAGGTGCAGAGATCCACCTTTGCCCGGGGGGCAATCTATCTTCTCGCAGATTTATCTGACTAACTACCTTTTTTTTCATAGGGCTTAAATATAAATGTTGGTTTTGTCCAATTATTCACCCAGTGCCCCTGGACATAGTCCCCCCAAAGCCAGAGGGAACTAACCCTACTGCTCTCCTTATCCACATCCCCTCCACCTTCAACAGGCGGAACCTTCCAAGACAAGGCAAAGCAGGGGCTACTCTCAGAACTTGACAGAGCTTTTAACCTTGTAAGGGACTCCTTCCATTGGCTCCCTTGCAAGACCCTATCTCACTCTGAGAGCTTCCGTTTATAATATAACACAGTGAAAAACAAAATGCAAGGGGTTAGAGAAGCGGATATGAATTTTTGGACAAAGCCAAGTTTGTTTAAAATTAAGGAACCTAAAATGAACTACTTTTTTCTCTTTGTGATTGGCTCAGTGCTTGGAAGTTTTTACAATGTTTTGATATATAGGATCCCAAGAGGTTTATCTATCGTCAGTCCCCCCTCCCACTGCCCCAAGTGTAAAAGTCCCATAAAATGGTATGACAACATACCGATTGTTTCTTACATAGTCCTGCAAGGTAAATGTAGAAACTGCAAAAGCAAAATACCTTTGAGATATCCACTTGTTGAAACCGCAAGTGGATTTTTGGCTGTAGCTTGTTATTACAATTGGGGAACCAGTTTATCCGCCTTAGTCTTTTATGTCTTCTTTTCCGTACTTCTTGTTCTTAGCATGATAGACTGGGATACTTTCAGCATGCCAGAGCCTATAATGCTTGGTGGTGTTCTTTTTGGTCTTACAACTTCCCTTTTTAGGTCAGACTTTAGCCTTCCTGAGAGTATTGTGGGGGCACTGCTTGGTTTTTTTACCTTCTCACTTATTTACCTTTATTACACAAAAATAAGAAAGATGGAAGGATTGGGTTTTGGGGACGTAGAGCTGATGGCTTTTATAGGCTCCGTGGCTGGTGTATGGGGTGTGATTAGTGCAGTTTTTCTTGGAAGTGTTATTGGGTTAGCTTACGCCCTTCCCATCATGATAAAAAACAAAAGCGCAAGCTTTGCTATTCCCTTTGGGCCTTTTCTTTCTCTTGGTTGTTTTTTAGGTGTGTTTTTTGACTTAAGGAAACTTTTTCTATCAGGTTTTTAAGAGAAGCGGAGAGCTCCTTCATAATTGGCTCAAACCAGTCTTTTATTTCGCCCAGATCCCTGTATAGTTCTTCCTGAGGTGTATCGAATGTGCTTATTAACTTATTCTTAATCTTTATCATCTTGATAATTACATCCCTGTGTTCCTCCGAAATTATTCTGTGCTCTAGCATTTTCAGAAGACAGTCATCCCCAAACTTCTTTATCCCAAATTTTGGTGCTAGGTGTTTGCATATGTCAAAGAGAGAATCATAGGCTACATGATAAAAATACTTTACTCTATCATAGTACATAGGCTTGCTTTTAAAGTTCTCCAATCCTACCGAAAGTACGAAGTTTATCTTGCTAACAGAGTCCTTAACATTCTTTGCCTTTTCCTTTAGAAGGTCAAAGTCTATCAATAGCACGTTTCCTGTAGTTGCCTTTACGTGCTCTACCACTGCCCTTGCGTATTCCTTAAAAACGTGAAGGTTTTTTTCTAAAAAGTTATACAGCTCTTCTGGGTCCATCGTTTCCTTTAGGTCTCTGTATCTAAAGTAAAAATCTGTAATGTTTTGAAGGTTTTCTAAATACTCAAACCCTACGTACTCACCCAACTTCACCAAACAGTCCTTTGATGTGGTTTTTAAACCATAAACTACAGAAAGATGTCTGCATGGCCTCATGCAACTCTCAAAGGCTAAGTTAAAATCCACTCTGACTTTATCCCAAACAAGTTTGTTATTCACAAACTCATCCTTACCTACTGAAATCAGTTTTTTCAGGTCTGCGTAAGCCTTCTCTAAATTGTGAAAACTCTCCAAAATTAGACTTATGTTTACTTTTCTCTCCATAAGTCTATAATATTAAAATCGTGCTAACTAACAAGTTGTTTTTGATCACTGGTTTAAGATTTTTGCTATTTTATTTTTTTACAATCTACGCTCTGTTTTATGTTTCAGACTACAATACAAAAGCAGTTATGATAGTCCTTTCTGCGATGTATATAACTTTCTCCTTGATTGCCCACTTCTATTCCTGGAGGTTAAAAAAAATAAACTACTATTTTGACTATGTTTTTATCTTTCCCTTAGCCTTCCTATCAGGGGAACCTGTGGCGGTTTTTTCACTGCTGGTGCCAGCCCTATATACCTTTCCAAAGAGCCTAACTCCTTCTTTAATTTCCGTTGTCTCTATCTGCCTTTTACTCTGGTTTAACCTTGGCTTTAAGGGACTTTTATTCTTACCTTTAGTATTAGCTTTATCTATATCTCCCTCTTCTGTAGACCTTCTTAGAAGTCTTCAAAAAGAGAGAAAATATTTCACCAAACTAAAAAGTGCTTACAGATCAATCCAGCGTGATTTGCTGTCCCTTAAAAAGGAAAAAAAGGAGAAGGAAAAGCTTATGGAAATACTCAAATTGCTTGACAAGGGGACACCAGAGGAATATCTTACCGAGATTAAGGAAATGTATAATCTAAAGGCAATTAAAGTGTTAGAATTGAACGATAATTCCATTGAAGAGGTGCTAACAGATTACAATAAAATGGCACTTTCTGTGCCTGTAAAGTTGGAGCATGGAAGGGCACTTGTGGTCTTTTACGTTAGTCATCCTGCGGAGCTAATTGACGAGTCTCTTAAAAAAGAGTTAATCCAGTGCGCAAGATTGCTTAGTCTTTACATATCGGGCTTTGAAACTGGTTTAAGGAAAGAACAAATTAAAATTGCGGTGTGAGGTGCAACCATGGAGGTTATGGAAAAGGAAGAAAAAAAGGTTTTGGATTTATCCGGTCTTATGTGTCCATTACCTATAGTGATCACATCAGAAAAAGTAAGGAGATTGAAAGAAGGTGAAGTTATAACGGTAATATCCACAGATCCAGGTTTTGAAAGGGATATATACAACTGGTCCAAACAAACTGGAAACCAGCTTTTGAGCATAAAAAAGGAAGACGGTAAGGTTATAGCTGAAATAAAGAAATCATCCACAGTATCGGAGCCATCGTTATGGTATTGGATAAAGTTTCACTCCTTAGGCGTAAAACTTCACATAAGGCAATTCCTTATGATAATTAATCCTTTCTCGGAAAAGCCAGACCATTTTATAACCTTTTCAGCGATATCCGAGGGGGTAAGAGCAGAAAAATACTTGAAGGGAAGGGCAAAGCTCATACCTATACCGGATGAGATAGACCCCAGGTGTGGTGTGGTGCTTGCGGTAAATGGAGAAAAAAAGGCAAAGGACATATATCATGAGCTCCAAAGAGAAGGCTTCTTCGTAGAGGCAATATACAAGAAGGAAGGTAAGAATTACCGGAGGATATATCCCTGAGCTTCCTGCAGGAAGTTCTCCTTCATAAGAAAAAGACCTTAAGAAAAGACCAAGATTACATAAGTTTTTTGCATGAAAGGATAAGGAGGAGGGATAGATTTTTCTCCCTTGAAAAGGCGCTTAAAAACTGCAGGACGAGGATAATAGCGGAGGTAAAGAAAGCTTCTCCATCTGCTGGACTCATAAAGAAGGTCTCTCCAGCGGAGCAGGCTAAGCTTTACCAAGAGGGAGGAGCATCTGCCATTTCTGTGTTGACGGAGGATAAGTTCTTCAGCGGTTCTTTGGAAGATTTAGAAGAGGTAAGAAAGGCTGTTTCTATACCTGTTCTGAGAAAGGACTTTATCTTTGATCCGGTGCAGGTTTTGGAAGCCAAAGCCTTTGGGGCAGATGCTATCCTTCTTATTGTTAGGATACTTGAACACGAGCAGATTGCGGACCTTTTGGCTTATGCAGAAAGTTTAGAATTGGACGCGCTGGTAGAAGTTTTCAGTTTAGAAGAGGCAGAAAGAGCTCTGAAGGTTGGAGCCAAGATCATAGGCGTTAACAACAGAGATTTGGAAACTCTAAGGGTAGACCTAAACCTTTCTAAGGAACTTGCTCCAAAGATCAAGCAGATGGGAGCAAAGTTTGTGGTAGTGGAAAGTGGTATAGAAAACAGGGAACAGATCATTGAGTTTGAATCCTTAGGAGTGGATGCCTTTCTGATTGGCACCTCTCTGATGAAGGAAAAGGATCCGGTTAAAAAGCTCAGAGAACTGCTGGGCTAACAACTGTTCTTTGATTTTCTACTCAAACCGTATTATATTTATCTATATGTTAAACATAGCATTCCGCCTGACAAAACCCAAAACCCAGAGGGCAGAGGGTATTCCAGGCAGTATTCCGTCCCGCCTGGTGCAGGTGGAATGGAAGGCTCTTTTAGGTTTTATTTCTTTTTCAAAACTTCTTGCTTGGCTCAGGATAGTTGAAACTTCTCAACTCAAACTCAAAAAACTACTCAAATGGGTAGGTTCGGATAAGTATGGTTAAGGAAAAATGGGACGGTTTTGTGGTATAATTAAATGCACACTCTCAAAGGAGGTTTTGTGATGGACCTGGAAAGTAGGATTAAGGAGATCATAGCAGACCAGTTGGGTGTGGAAGTGGAAAAGCTTAAAAATGAAGCCAGCTTTGTCCAAGATTTGGGAGCGGACTCTTTGGACGTTGTAGAATTGGTGATGGCCTTTGAGGAGGAGTTTGGCATAGAAATACCAGATGAGGACGCTGAAAAAATAAGAACAGTGGGTGACGTTATAAACTACCTTAAGGAGAGAGTGCAGGCTTGACCCGAAGGGTTGTAATTACTGGCCTTGGGGTAGTAAGCCCCATAGGAACGGGTGTAGATAAATTTTTGAAAAATTTAGTTGCATGTGTAAGCGGAGTAGATAGGATAAGGAGGTTTGACCCAGAAGAGATAGGGCTAAGCGTTCATATAGCGGCTGAAGTAAAGGACTTCAATCCAGAGCTATACTTTGACAAAAAGGAAGCCCAAAAGGTTTCAGACTTTATAAAGTACTCCGTGGCGTCTGCAGAAGAGGCACTAAAGGACAGCGGACTGCTGGAAGACAAGTTTGATCCTTATAGAGTTGGTGTGATAGTGGGCACGGGCATAGGAGGGCTCAGAGACATAGAAGAACAGCAGAAGGTTCTCATGGAAAAGGGTCCGCGGAGAGTATCTCCCTTCTTCATCCCTTACGGCATATCCAACATGGCAAGTGGGCTAATAGCTATAAGGTTTGGACTAAAGGGTCCAAACTACTGTGTAGTTTCCGCCTGTGCTACTGGAAACCACTCCATAGGGGATGCCTTTAGACTTATACAAAGAGGTGATATAGACATAGCGGTAGCTGGGGGCTGTGAAAGTGCGATCACTCCCTTAGGCGTGGCTGGCTTTGCCTCCATGAGGGCTTTATCCACGAGAAATCACGAACCTCAAAAGGCTTCAAGGCCCTTTGACTTAGAAAGGGATGGGTTTGTGATGGGAGAGGGAGCTGCCATACTGATTTTGGAAGAATACGAGCACGCAAAGGCAAGGGGAGCAAAGATCTATGCGGAGCTTGTGGGCTATGGTGCCACAGATGATGCTTATCACATAACCGCTCCATGTGCAGACGGAGAGGGCGCTTACATGTGCATGAAGCTTGCCTTAGAGGATGCGGGTATCCCACCAGAAGAGGTGGATTACATAAACGCTCACGGAACTTCTACTCCTCTTAATGATAAATCTGAAACACTTGCCATAAAGGCCCTCTTTAAGGAGCACGCCTACAGGTTAAAGATAAGCTCAAACAAATCCATGGTGGGGCACCTTTTGGGAGCGGCAGGAGCCTTGGAAGCAGTTGCTACAATAAAAACCATACAGGAGGGTATAATTCCGCCCACAATAAACTTAGAAAACCCAGACCCTGAGTGTGATCTGGATTATACGCCAAATGTGGCAGTGAAAAAGGAAGTAAATATAGCCCTTTCCAATTCTTTTGGATTCGGTGGCACCAATGCCTGCCTCGTCTTTAGAAGACTATAGAGAACTGCAAGAAAAAATAGGCTATCATTTTGAAAACATAAAGTATTTAGAAACTGCCCTGACCCACAGGTCATACAAAAACAGTGGAGAAAATTACGAACTTTTAGAATTTTTAGGTGATTCTATAGTGAATTTTTTAGTGGTGGATTTTTTGGTGGAGAATTTTCCCAATTACAAGGAAGGAGTTTTGGCAAGTGCAAAGGCTTACCTTGTAAGTGAAGAGTTTCTCTCTTCTATATCGGAAGAGTTGGAGATGCACAAGTACGTGAAGATATCGGGCAAGAGGAAGTTTGTCAGTAGTTCTGTTCTATCAGACCTTTTTGAAGCACTTTTGGGTGCAATCTACATTGATTCTGGTGGAAACATGAACGAGCTAAAGCGGTTGTTCTTTAGTAAATACGGAGATAGGATGAGGGAGGTAGTAGAGAAGGATCTATACAAAAAGGACTACAAAACGCTTCTACAGGAGCTGACGCAGAGCAGATGGAAGGAAAGACCTGTTTACAGGGTGGTAAACATAAGTGGGAAGGAGCACGATAGGATATTTGAAGTTGAGTGCTCCATAAGAGAATACAGAGCAATAGGAAGAGGAAGGAATAAAAAAGAGGCTCAGCAAGAAGCGGCAAAGAAGGTTTATCAGATGCTTCAGAATGCGTAAAAAAGGGTCCTGCCTAACTTTTGATTAAAGCCTATAGCATGCTCAAGGACATCCTTGTATATCCTCAGCGGAGTAAGGATTACCTTTACCTTTTCATCCCATTCTACCATGTTTAGAATGCTTTCCAAAAGTTTCACAATATCCTCCAGCCGGCTGTTTATGCTGTTAACCGTGTCCAATCTTTCTATTTCTCTTTCCAACTCCTCCGGAAGGCTTGACAGAAAAGTTATTTCAAAGTTAAATATCTCATAAAGATCGTATAAATAGTCTAAGGATTGGTAAATAAGCTCGGTAAATTTTCTCTCAAAATCCGTCAAAACCTTCAGCAGGTCCTGTTTTTCCTGCTCCCCTAAGCACACTTCCGCAACTATCTTGGATTCTTCTATATCTGGCTTTACCTCTCTTATCAGACCTTCCAATAGGCCCAAGTTGAGCTTTATGAGCTTATCCTGGATCAGCAAATTTCTCAACACCTCTGACTTTTTCATACAAGTCCTCCACGTAAATTACTCCAAGCTTTCTAAGTTTATCCCTATACTCAGTTTTTAAAATATATCCCTGTGAAGATAGGATTGCCACTACCTTTTGATGTATCCTTTCCCCGTGTGTGTCCAGGTCAAAGAGGGGTATTACTAAGGTCTTGCCTTCTAGAATTTCTGCAAGATCAGTTAGCCTCTTTCCAGCAATCGTCATAACGTTGTCTATTCCAAGTTTTTTTAAAGCTTCTCTGTCCCTTCTACCCTCTACTACGATAACCGCAGTCTTTGATGCACACCTTAGTTCATCCAAAAGATCCTTTAGATTCATTTAAGTATGCGTTTTTGTATGAGATATAGTTGTAAGCAGATTGCTTTATTGCCTCTATCTCCTCAGGTTTTAAGTCCCTAACCACCTTGGCGGGAAAGCCTGCCACCAAAACACCGGATGGGAACTTCTTTCCAGGTGTTAGCAGTGCGCCGGCTCCTATGAACACGTAATCTTCCACTTCTACCCCATCCATCACCACAGCCGACATACCAACCAAAACAAAGTTCCCTATTTTACACCCGTGAAGCACTACCCTGTGCCCAACGGTCACGTAATCCCCTATTAGGGTTGGGTAGGTCTCGTGTGTTACATGGACCACTGAGTTATCCTGAATGTTGGTCCCCTTGCCTATGCGTATGTAATTTACATCTCCTCTGACTACTGTTCCAAACCATAGACTTGAATCTTCGCCTATTTCCACGTCCCCAACAACCACCACGTTTTCAGACATATAAACAGAAGGATGAATCTTAGGATATATACCCATGTAAGGTTTTATTAAAGCCATTATGGAACCTCCTTCACCTCAGGTTTTTCCTGCAAAAATTTTGGATCCACTATACCCTCTAACTCGTTCTGTTGCTCTTTTTCCTCTTGAATTTCTGGGCTACACACGCTTTCTGTGCCACTGACAAAGGCCATGGAAGTGGGGCAATTCACAAAGACCACCCCTTCTGGTGTTGGAAAATCTTCCTTTGGATACATGTAGGCTGCGAGGGACATAAAATCAACCCAGATGGGAAGGGCAACCCTTGAGCCAGCCATTCCTTTTCCCATGCTTCTCTTTAGATCAAACCCAACCCAAACACCTGCCACTATGTGTGGAGTAAAGCCCACAAACCATGCGTCCATATAATCGTTGGTGGTTCCAGTTTTACCAGCTACGTATCTTTGAATGGGAGAAGCAGAAACTCCTGTTCCTTCCAAAACCACAGCCCTCAGCATATCCACCAGCACCCTTGTTTCCTGGGGTGGAAGCACCTGCTCACACTGGGGACTATTTTCCTCCAATACCCCCCTATCTAAGGAAACGATCTTCACTATAAAGTAGGGCTTGCATTTTAGACCCAGGTTAGCAAAAGCTTGGTAGGCAGAAGTGAGCTCTAAGGGTGTAACCTCTATGCTTCCAAGGGCCATTGAGTAATAAGGTTTTAGGTCCAGTCCAAGACTCCTTCCAATCTCTATGGGAAGGTCAAAGCCTATCTCCGCTAAAAGGTTTACCGTGGCAGTGTTTATACTTTTGGCCAAGGCTGTTCTTAGGGAAACTGGTCCGTATTCTTCCCCCTCGTAGTTTCTGGGTGTCCAGTCCTTTCCGGTGGATGGATCATAAAAGCTCTGAGGGCTTGTATCTATTATGTTTGCTTGCGTGTATCCTTTCATCAGGGCAGACATGTATATTACGGGCTTTATGGCAGAACCAGGCTGTCTTTTGCTATAAACCGCTCTGTTGAAGGGACTTCTCATATAAGAGTAGCCACCCACCATCACCTTAATAGCACCAGTATTTGCATCAAGAGCTACCAAAGCCCCTTGCAAGTCCGGTAAAACCTCCCATTTTAGCTTCCCCTTTGCCTTGTAAAATCTTACAAACACGTAATCGCCCTTTTCAAAGTTTAGCTCTCCCCTTTTAGCCCTAAACTCCTCTTGACCAATTTCTACAAGATACTCATCTCCTGAGATGTCCTTAATCTTTCCTACGAGAACCTTCCCTGGCTTTATTTCAACCTTCTGGTCTTTATACATCCTCTCCGCCTCGTAGTAATCTGCAGGGAGGGCTGGAATTCCGTTTGCTCTTGCTACTCGCAAAATTCCCTTTTCCATAACTTTCCGAGCGTGCTCCTGTAGGTCCCTGTCTATGGTCGTATAGATAGCGTATCCCCCTGCAAGTATGGCCTCACCGTATTTTTCCGCCACATACTCCTTTAGGTAGTCCAAAAAGTAGTCCATGCCGTAATATCTGTTTTCATGTCTTAGCTTTATAGGTTTCTGGCTGTATTCCTGAAAATCTTCCTGAGTTATGTAACCGTCTTCTAACATTCTTGAGAGCACGTAGTTTCTTCTTTCTATTATTCTCTCTGGATTTCTAAAAGGGTTGTATTTTGTTGGAGCCTTTGGCAAGCTTGCAAGGATGGCTGCCTCATCCACTGTTAGTTCTCTTGCTGATTTCCCAAAATATACCCTTGATGCTGCTTCCACACCATAAGCGCCCTGTCCAAGGTAGATGTAATTCAAATAAAGCTCCAGAATCTGGTCCTTTGAAAACTCCCTCTCTATCTTTATAGCCAGTATGGCTTCTTTAATCTTTCTTGAAAGGCTTCTTTCAGGAGTTAAAAAAAGGTTTCTTGCCAACTGCTGGGTTATGGTAGATGCTCCCTGTTTGATATCTCTGCTGTAGACGTTTCTTATTATGGCTCTGGTTATGGCTATTGGATCAATGCCAGGATGCTTATAAAAGTTCTTGTCCTCTGCGGATATGAAAGCATACCTAACATGCGATGGTATGTCTTTTAGCTGGACATAATACCTTCTTTGGAGGGCTATATCTCCAAAGGGTCTTCCTTTGTAGTCATAAACCACTGTAGCCTGAGGTGGTTTCCAATCCTTAAGAGCCTTGGGTGAGGGAAGATTAAAAGACATCAGAATAACAGAGACCACCGAAAGCAAAAAAAGCGCCCCAAAAAAAGATAAAAAGAATAAAAAGAGTTTACGCACCGCTTTCAAAAGAATTATATACTATTTTCCCTTCCCAAAGGGTCATCATCACCTTTCCCTTCAAAGTCTTTCCCCAAAGCGGGGTATTCTGAGACTTTGAAAGGTTAGTCTCTTCGTTTAAAATCCACTCCCTCTCTGGATCAAAGACCACCAAGTTGGCAGGCTTTCCTACTTTAATACTTCTTTCCAATCCCAAAAGCTTTGCCGGATTTAAAGAGAGAAGATATATGAGCTTTTCAAGGCTTATTATACCCTTCTTTACAAGCTCCAAGCCCATAGGCAGAGCGGTCTGAAGTCCTATCATGCCTGGCATTGCACCTTCTATGCTGGCTTTTTCTTTTTTTGCATGGGGTGCATGGTCTGTGGCTATGCAGTCTATGGTTCCGTCCTTTAAGCCTTCCAGCAAGGCTTGCCTGTCTTGTTCCTTCCTTAAAGGCGGATTTACCTTGGCGTTAGCACCTGACTTTAAAAGCTCTCGCTCATCAAAGAGAAGATGGTATGGATTTACTTCGCAGGAAACAGGCGCTCCCTTTTCCTTGAAATATCTGACTATATCCAAAGAGAGCTTGGATGAAATGTGCTGGATGTGCATTCTTCCCTTAGTATAGTAAGACAGTATGCAATCCCTTGCTACCAAAACGTCCTCTGCGGAAGGGCTTCTGTAAGCTATACCAAGCAAAGAGCTTACATAGCCTTCGTTTATGTGTCCTTTTGACAGTCTGTCATCTTCGCAGTGGTTCATCACAAGAAGGTCCAGCTGTCTTGCAAGCTTTAGAGCCATCTCCATAAGCCTTGAGTCCATTAGAGGTGCACCGTCATCCGTTAGGGCTGGACAGCCTGCCATCTTGAGAGCATAAAAGTCCGTAAGCTCTTTACCTTGCCTGCCTTTTGTGATTGCTCCAGCGGGAAGCACCTGGCATAGACCTATCTCTTTAGCCTTCTTTATAACATACTGTGCCACATCAAGAGAATCTATAGCTGGGTTTGTGTTGGGCATGCAAAGGATCGTGGTAAAACCTCCAGCCACTGCGCACCTGCTACCGCTTTCTATGTCTTCTTTGTAGGTCTGCCCTGGGTCCCTAAGATGCACGTGTATATCTACAAAGGAAGGACAAACCACAAGACCCTTAACGTCAAACACCTTAGCATGGGGGACCTCCAAACTTTTGTCCACTGCAGATATTTTCCCATCCTCTACGAGCAGGTCCCCCACAAGGTCCAAACCTTGGGACGGATCCAGTATTCTACCACCTTTTATAAGAATTCTCATCCTTTCAAACTCTGAATAGCCCACTTTAATGCCTCAACAACTTTGTCTATGTGCGCCTTTTCCACCACTAAGGGCATCATCAAAACCATCACATCTCCCAAAGGTCTTAAAAACACTCCCCTTTCTCTGCATTTGTATGCAACCTTAAAGCCTGTTCTTTCTCCGTATGGGAAAGGAATACCCTTTTCTTTGTCCTTTACCAGTTCTATTCCAGCCATAAACCCAAGCTGACGCACGTCTCCGACAAAATCAAGCTCCCAAAATTCCTTTAGTCTTTCCGAAAGATATTCTATCTTTGGTCTGAGTTTTTCCAAAGTCTTTTCTTCCTCAAAGATCTCTATGTTAGCCAAAGCTGCAGCGCAAGCCAAGTTGTTGCCAGTGTAAGTGTGTCCATGATAAAAATGCTTCATCTGACCAAACTCTCCTAAGAAGGCTTCAAAGACCTCTTCGGTGGTCAAAGTGGCAGCCAAAGGCAGGTATCCGCCAGTTATACCTTTCCCCAAACACATAAAGTCTGGGCAAACTTGCTCTTGTTCGCAGTAAAACATTGTTCCTGTCCTTCCAAAGCCAGTTGCCACCTCATCCACTATCATCAAAACGTCATACTTCTTTGTAAGCTCCCTAACTCCCGCCAGAAAGCCCCTTGGAAAAGGAAGCATGCCAGCCGCTCCCTGAATACCAGCCTCCAAACTCACCGCCACCACGTCATCCCTTTTCTTTAGAATGCTCTCCAAAATAGCCAAAAGCTCCTCTTTGCACTCCTCTGTAAGCCCTCCGTATCTTTCTTTACAAAAGAGGTAAGGAGAGGGTAATTTTATAGTTTCAAAGACTATGTCCTTGTATGTTCCATGAAACAGGTCTATTCCACCAAGGCTTACCGCTCCCAAAGTGTCTCCATGATAAGCTTGGGAAAGGGTTATGAATGTCTTTCTTTTTTGACCTTTGTTTTTCCAATACTGATAAGCAAGCTTTATGGCTATTTCCACCGCCTCCGCTCCATCCTCCGAGTAAAAAACTTTGGTCAAACACTTAGGACTTATATCTACCAGCTTTTTGGCAAGAAGGATAGCTGGCACGTTTGAGCTTCCGAGGGTTGTAGTGTGGGCAACCTTACTCAGTTGCTCTACGATAGCCTGATTTATCTTTGGGTGGTTGTGTCCATGGACGTTGCACCAAAGGGAGGATATGGCATCTATAAATTTTCTGCCTTTAACGTCGTATAGATAAACTCCTTCTCCCCTTTCAAATATTAGATTCTCCTCCTCTCTGTATACTTTCATCTGGGTAAAGGGATGCCAAAAGTATTCCTTGTCCCAGCGCTCTAAGGTTTTATATTCCATGTAGTAAATTTTAAACCTCTATTCTGTAAAGCTTTATCTTTCTGTATAGATTGGAAAGGTCTATGCCTATGACCTGTCATACTTTTTTTACGTCGTTGTTATATTCT
>CAZZKD010000088.1:0-1644 GCA_964655095.1 uncultured Thermocrinis sp. | reverse complement strand
TTCTATCTTTCCTTTGTTAGCAAAGTGTTTGAACTCATAAGTTCCGTAAATTTCACTCATTAACATAAAATTTAGACCAACCGCCTATAAATGTCAGCATTTGAGCATGAAACTAAAGATTGGTTGCAAGACTTTTACTTCAACCCACCTCTTTTTTCCTTCTGATTTTACAACCCTTCCTTCAGCCTTGAGCACGTCTCCTAAAACTACAGGTTTTCTGAAATCCACCTTTGCAGATGCTAACACAACCGTAGGTTCGTTTACAGCCAGCATAGCGCAGTAATCTGCAAGGCTAAAGATGAAACCGCCATGTATGAGTCCTTTCTCATCTGCTACCATGTTTTCCTTTGTTTCAAGGACTACCACCGCATAACCTTCTCTTAGTTCCACTGGCTTACCGCTTAGATTTTGATCAATCTTTAAGTGCGTTTTTAACTGCATGGATAAATTCCTCCATCTTTCTTTGATCTTTTATGCCTGGAGAGGACTCTATTCCAGAGGATACATCCACCGCATAAGGTTTCACAAGCCTTATAGCATAGGATACGTTCTCCGGGTTTAGCCCACCAGACAAAAAAACTTTAAAGCCAGCATCCACCACAGATTTGGCTATTTTCCAATCAAAGCTCTCTCCGGTGCCACCGTAAGCCTTTTCTGAGTAAGTGTCCAAAAGTATGGCATGCGCTTTTTTCCAAGCGTCATCTACAAAAATGCTGTCCTTAACTCTAAGGGCTTTTATAAGCTTATCTAAGCCTATAACCTTAGCAAATTCAAAGCTTTCTTCTCCATGAAGTTGAACAAAATCCGCACCCATGCTTAAGGCTTGTTCCACTTCTTGGTAAGATGGATTTACAAAAACTACAACTTTTTTAACTCTCTCCGAAAGACTTAAAAAATGCTTTAGTTTTTCCCAACCTACCCAGCGGGGACTTTTTGGATACATGATAAAGCCCACATAATCAACACTGAGTTCTATGGCTTTTCTTAGGTCCTCTTCCCTTGTAATACCGCAGAATTTTACTTTAACTGAGCTCATCTTCCACGCCGTTATTTCTGTATTGAGCTTTCTTTAGCGCTGTCAAAAGGTCTTCTCCCTTCAGGTATAACTCAAGGGCTTCTTTCCAAAGCCCCCCTTCCTCCACCTTAAAAAGTGGGTCTTCCAGTATTGTTCTTAGGATCTTTCCTATCCTTTCCCTCTCAAGTCCATAGCTAAACTCAAGAAGGTAAGCCAACTCCAAAAGGGTGTAGTTTGATACATAGACCTTCTGCTTTTTCTTCTCCAATTTTTTGAGCTCTTGCTCTATTTTTTGAGCTTCCTCTTTGCCCTCCAAAAGCTTTAGTATAGAGCGTGTGCCTACAGCCTTCACATCTTAAATTATACACGCCAGGGCTAACAGCTGTTCTTCGATTTTCTACTCAAACTGCATTATGTTTATCTATGTGGATAAGTTAGAGAATGAAAGAACAAATTCTTAGCTATGAGCTAACCCTTCCACAGAGAATTTATCCCCACCTTGACAGGCTTTTCTCTGTCTTTAAAAACCAAGTTAATTCATACGTCACAAAACTTTGGAACGAAAAAAGTTTTAAGCTGTTGTCCCAAAAGGGCTCTGCTGTGGGAATTTTGAAAAAAGAATTCCCTAC
>CAZZKD010000087.1:0-4867 GCA_964655095.1 uncultured Thermocrinis sp. | reverse complement strand
TCTTAGAATTATATAATCATGGGAAAAATTAGAGTGCAAGAGTTAGCTAAAGACTTAGGCTTAAAAGTAAAGGAAATACAGGAGGTTTTGAAGGAGTGGGGGATAAGTAAGGGAAATTTTGCTTACTTAGAAGAGGAAGAGGTGCAGATAATATTGGACCATTTTGAAAAGGAAAAATCCGTAGAGACGAAAAAACCGGAAGAGGTGGAATTAGAAAAGGAACACAAAAAAGAGGAAAAACATGAACATACATCTAAAAAGCTTTCTGTAAAGGAAAAGCAAGGGGCTCCGGCAAGAACAGAGAGCAAGGAGAGAAAAAGGGCTACACCCGTGACCTTCAAAATGGAAGATAGGCAGGAAAAACCTAAACAAACCTTCCAGCAAACAATACCTCCACCTCCAGCGCCAAAGGTGGAAAAAATTGAGGAAAAGCCAAAGAGAGAGGAGAAGAAGGTTAGCAAAGAAGAACAGCAAGTTTTAAAGAAATTAGAACAGCAGATTGAAAAAAAGAAAAAGGAAGAAAAAGAAGAGGAGATAAAGATAGTGCAGATTCCAGAGGTGATTACAGTGCGGGAGCTTTCGGAGCTTTTAAAAACTCCCCCCAACATAATTATGGCTGAGCTACTAAAAAAGGGAGTGCTTGCTACGATAAATCATACCGTCCCTCCAGAAGTTGCAATTCAAGTTGCTGAAGCTCTGGGCTTCTTGGCAGAAATAAAAAAAGAAGAGCAAGAAGTTGTGGAGGAAGAAGAGATACTTGAAGAAGTAGAAAAGCTTCCTAGATCACCCATAGTAGTTGTAATGGGGCACGTGGACCATGGAAAGACCACACTACTTGACACAATAAGGAAGACAAACGTAGCTCAAAGGGAAAAGGGTGGAATAACTCAGCATATAGGTGCTTCTGTGGTAGAGTTGCCTGATGGGAGAAAAATAACCTTTCTTGATACTCCTGGGCACGAAGCTTTTACCTCTCTAAGAGCAAGAGGTGCGCAGGTGACGGACATTGCAATATTGGTGGTTGCGGCTGATGATGGTGTTAGGGCTCAGACCGTTGAGGCCATAAACCACGCCAAAGCCTTCAATGTGCCCATAATAGTGGCTGTAAATAAGATAGATAAGCCAGAGGCAGATCCTCAAAGAGTGCGTAGAGAGCTCTCTGAACTTGGACTGATTCCCGAAGAATGGGGAGGTGATACTATCTTTGTAGATGTTTCCGCAAAAACTGGGCAAAACGTAGAAAATCTTCTGGAGTACATACTCCTTCTGGCAGATATATTAGAGTTAAAGGCAAGGTACGAAGGACCCGCTAAAGGTACAGTCATAGAGTCTAAGCTGGACAAGCAAAGGGGACCAGTGGCTACATTGTTAGTTCAGGAGGGGACTTTAAAGATAGGGGATGTGTTAGTAGCTGATACTACCTACGGTAAGGTAAGGGCCATGTTTGACGATAAGGGAAGGAGGCTAAAAGAAGCGGGCCCCTCTGTACCAGTGGAAGTGCTCGGCTTTGAAGAATTACCTATGGCTGGGGACACCTTTAAAGTGGTAGAGGATGAAAGAAAGGCAAGACAGATAGTTGAAATCAGAAAAATTAGGAAAGAACAGCAGGAAAAATTATCCAAAGGCTTTATGCTTGAGGATGTATTTAAGAAAATACAAGAGGGGGAACTAAAAGAGCTAAGGATAATCCTTAAAGCTGACACAGTGGGATCTCTGGAGGCATTGAAAAAGTCTCTAACAGAATTATCAACTCCTGAAGTAACGGTAAGGATAATACATGGTGCGGTTGGAGGAATAACGGAAAACGACGTTATGCTCGCGAAGGCAAGCCAAGCTGTGATAATAGGCTTTAATGTGCGTCCAGATGTGAAGGTTAATGAGGTTGCGGAGAAAGAGAAAGTGGATATCAAACTATACAGCATCATATATGAGGCTATGGAGGACGTTAGGAATGCTCTCAAAGGGATGCTAAAGCCTGTACAGAAAGAGGTGGTTCTCGGCTCTGCAGAAGTTAGGGCTACTTTCAAAATAAAGGGAATAGGAACCGTAGCAGGTTGTTATGTGCTTGAAGGCAAAATTGTGCGCAATGCTAACGTAAGGCTTGTGAGAGATGGGGTTGTGATCTACACAGGTAAGATAGAAAGTCTCAAAAGGTTCAAAGAGGATGTGCAAGAGGTGGCAAGAGGTTTTGAATGTGGAATAAAACTTAAAGATTATAACGATGTGAAGGTGGGTGACATAATAGAATGCTACGAAGTGAAGCTAGAAAGACAGTCTACTTAAACATAAACGAAGTTTATGCGTCCATACAGGGCGAAGGGCTTCTGGTGGGTCTGCCTGTCATATTCATCAGATTCCAAGGGTGCAACTTAAGGTGCCCCTGGTGCGATCAACCTTCGGCCCTTCCTTTCTCAAACGAAAATCCAACACTAGTGAAGGATCTTTTGATAAGTCTATCTCACTACCCAACCAAACATGTAGTGCTTACAGGTGGAGAACCTTTAGCACAAGAGGGGATAGTTTTTTTGGTAGAGAAGTTGTTATCGAAAGGTTACTTTGTGCAGATAGAAACAAATGGGACTCTTTGGCAAAAGGATTTAGAAGAATTTGCAGATCGTATTTACATTACATGTTCTCCCAAATGGACAGCCAACTGGTTCGTTCATCCAAAGATAATCCAGTATGCCAAAGAGCTTAAGTTTGTGGTTGATGACGTGTTAAGTCAAGAGGTGTTACTAAAGGGGAAGTTTAGAAGATTGCTTGAAGAGGAAAAGGTTGTTCTTCAACCAGAAGGAAATAAGTTGGTCTTTTTTGAAAAGGCTCTGAACCTGCAGGCTACTTTACTAAAACTCGGCTTTACCGTAAGAGTTCTGCCTCAGGTCCATAAGTTTTTTGGAGCTCCATAACCTTTTCAGCACCTGGGAAGAAATATTCTAAGATAGCATCATACATAGCTTTGGCGAATTTTTCTTGAAACTGTGGATCAGCCATCAGAAGGGCCTCCTGCGGATTGGTTATGAACCCTACTTCTACCAAGATTGAAGGTATGCCCGGAGTTTTAAGCACTGCAAAGCCAGCCCTTTGAATGCCATTAAATTCAACCTCTCTACCCAACTGCGCCCGAAGGTTTTTTGAGAGCATATTTCCAAACTGAACACTTTCGTAAAGTGTCACGTCCAAGGCCAGATCTGCCATAACTCTTCTAACATTGATAGGGACATCAGCAGCGCCTATAGTAAGTTTAGCGTAGTTATCATTGTTAACAATTGCCTCCTTTTTTTTCTGTGCTGCTTCAGAGGATATGGCAAATACCATCGTCCCTTTTGCATGCTCTGAAATTCCCTTTGGAGATGCGTTAGCGTGTATGCTTATAAAGAGGTCTGCCCTGTTGCGTAGGGCTTTCTTTGCCCTTTCATCCAGTGGAACAAAGGTATCGCCTTTTCTGGTTAGTATAACTTTAAACCTTTCATCCTCGTTTAAAAGCTGGGCAAGCTTTAAGGTAATGGCTAAGTTTATATCCTTTTCTCTTATGCCATTGTATCCTATAGCACCAGGATCACGTCCACCGTGTCCTGCATCCAAAACTATCACTCTCCTTTGAGTAATTATCGTCCCTTTGGCCCTTTCAGAAATCAGTCTTTCTCCAACGTTTTTAGTTTCCCTATAAGAAATAATCTTAAGAACAGCTGGATCAAGTATAGCTATGAGTGGATCGTCATCCGGAAGAGTGTTTTTGTAAACATCTATGACTATTCTAAAAGGATCTTCCAAAGAAAAGGCTTTTACCTCAGAGTATTCTGTGTCAAAGACAAAGCGCGTGCCCCAGGGGTGTTTTCCGATTCGCGCTTTTGTGTTTGTGGGTGGTTGTATGTCTCCCATAACATCTACCACAATCCTTTTGGGGTTTTCCAAGAGCAATACTCTATAATCTACCCTCTTTTCAAACTCTAAAACCAAACGCCGTTTATCCGGATAACTTCCTTCTCTGTAGCTTACCTGAATACCAAAGGAGAATGAACAAACCAGTAAGCTAAAAATTATTAAAATCTTCTGGAACATGCACCTCCTCCTCCACCTCCTGCTTCCTAGTTGCCCAAGGAGGCTTAGGGAATTTTAACATCAAAGGTGAGGGAATGTCTGGCTGATAGAGTATCATGCTTCCTTTTTTGAGGATCAAAGCTCTCTGCCTGAAGTTGTTTGTGAGAAACTCATACTCTTTGTTCAAAAGCTCACTGCTATCCATACGGCCCACCACCTTGATGGCAGAGTTAGCAAGAATCCTCTTTTCTATCTCGCTGGCAGTTTGCTGAGCACCTAAAAGGATAACACCCAAGCTTCTACCTCTCTCCGCTATGTCTAAAACCACATCCTTTATAGGGCTCCATCCATCTTTTGGAGCATATTTATTTAATTCGTCCAAAACAACAAAAACCTTAGGGAATGGATTAGATCTATTTTCTTTCTCTTCAAAGAGCTTTTTCAGAACCGCTCCCACTATGAACATCTGGGCTATGCTGTGAAGACTGCTTATGTCTATAACAGAGACTTTGTTTTCTTCCCATTTTATGGGGCTGGATTGGGTAGGATGGATAAATCTTCTGATATGGGACGCGGCCCTTGAAAACCTTCTAAGAAAGGCCCTGGCAGTTTGTATGGATGCATCACCGAACCACTCCCTGTATAAATCTTTAGAGCCTGCCTCCGCTTGCTCTATTGCTTCTGTGAAGATATTTTCTATATTCCGAAGGGATTCTATATCCCTACCATAACTGTCTAAAAGCCTACCATCTGGGCTTTCTTTTGCCAAGTAGTAAAGCTTGTTTGCAATCCTCTCTACAATGTATGGTACCTGGGACTTTGTCTCTTC
>CAZZKD010000086.1:0-10379 GCA_964655095.1 uncultured Thermocrinis sp. | reverse complement strand
TTCCATTCCGCAAGAATCTCGTCAGGTATTCTAAAGTTATCCCTAAGTTGCCCGTTGCCAAGTATTACAAACTTTTGTATGGTTAGCTCTTCCAAAGCCATTGGACCTCTTGCGTGTATCTTGTCTGTGGATATACCCATTTCTGCTCCAAGCCCAAACTCGTTGCCATCGGTAAATCTTGTAGATGCATTAACATAAACTGCAGCGGAATCTACTTCGGCGAGAAACTTCATAGCCTTTGTGTAGTTCTCAGTTATTATTGCGTCTGAGTGCTTTGAACCATACTTTTCTATAAACTCTATGGCTTCGTCCAAACTGCCCACCACCTTTATGGCAAGTATCAGGTCCAAAAACTCTTCGTAGTAATCCTCCTCCGTTGCGGGAACAGCCTTCACAAAGTCAAGCTTTGGATGGGATTTTATCACCTTTAAACTCTCTTCATCGCACCTTAGCTCCACACCAGCCCTTCCGAGTATGTAGGCCATTTTTGGAAGAAAGCTATTAAGAATATTTATGTGGATTATCAGGTTCTCTACCGCATTGCAAACAGATGGTCTTTGAACCTTTGCGTTATAAACTATGTGATAAGCCTTTTCCAAGTCTGCCTCTTCATCTACGTATATGTTGCAAACCCCTTTGTAGTGCTTTATAACCGGCACCCTTGCGTTTTCGGCTACCGCCCTAATTAAACTTTCTCCACCCCTTGGAATAGCTACATCTACCTTACCCTCCATTTTAAGGATTTCCCAAACTATCTCCCTTTCCGGTCTATCTATGAACTGAATAGCTTCTTCCGGAAACCCCTCTTTAACTGAAGCTTCTCTTAACAGTTCCACAAGCGCCCTGTTTGAGTTTATAGCTTCCTTTCCACCTCTGAGTATTACAGCGTTGGAAGACTTTATACAAAGGGAAGCTGCCTCTACGGTTACGTTGGGCCTTGCTTCGTAGACGATAAAGATCACACCCAAAGGCACCCTCATCCTTCCAACCCTTAAGCCGTTGGGAAGGGTCCACATACGGGTTATTTCTCCCACAGGGTCCGGAAGGCTCGCCACATCCTTCAGCACCTTTATCATACCATCTATTCTTTTGTCGTTTAGAACAAGCCTGTCTATCAAGGCAGAGGAAAGACCTTGGGATACCCCATACTCCACATCTTTTTTGTTTTGCTCCTTTATGTGGTCCCTTTTTTTGTCCAAAAGCTCTGCAGCGGTTAAAAGGGTTCTGTTTTTTACCTCCGTAGGAATAGAGCTCAAGGTCCTTAATACCTTCCTTGCCCTATCTACCTTTTCTTCTGCATAAACTTTTAGCTCCATGGCAGAACTCCTTAACTTAGTTTGATAGTTTTGATTCAAGCCTTTCTACCCTAAGAAGTATATCGTTGATTATTTCTTTGTTCGAAATAGCTTCCTTTAATTCACCGCTTATCTCAGATAGTTTATAATGCAGATAGTCTATCCTACTGTTTATCTGATCAATCCTTGCGGTGTTTTCCCTTATCTCGTATTTTAGTTCAGCCCTTATTTCGTCAATTCTTTTGTTTGTTTCATCAATCCTTATAGTATTTTGCATGATTTCTGCTTTCAGTTCAGCTCTTGTCTCATCAATTCTTTTGTTTGTCTCATCAATTCTTTTGCTAAGCTCGTCTATTCTTTTGTTTGTTTCGTCCAACTTTCTTTCCAAGGCAAGCTGACGTTCTTCCAAAGCGCTCATTCTGGCTTCTATGCCAGCCATTCTTGCGTTCATTGATTCAATAGCCAATCTGTATCCGCTTAGCTCACCGCTTACAGATGCTTTAAAGTCCCTAAGTTCTTCTTTTATCTCTCCAAGGACAACATCCTTTAACTTTTCTAAAATTTTCTCCAAATCCACAGGATATATTATAATTCTTTCCCTCATGGGGGTCTATAAAATAGCGGTTTTGAAAGGGGACGGAATAGGTCCAGAGATTGTAGATTCTGCAATAAAAGTGCTAAGGCATGTGGAAAAGCTCTCTGGACACAGCTTTGAGTTGGAAGAGGGTCTAATTGGTGGCATAGCCATAGACCAAAAGGGTGAGCCTCTTCCAAAGGAGACCTTGGACCTATGTTTGTAAGCGGATGCGGTCCTGCTGGGTGCGGTTGGAGGTCCAAAGTGGGATAACCTGCCCACATCCAAAAGACCGGAGAAAGGATTACTGCAGATAAGAAAAGCTTTGGACCTTTACGCAAACTTAAGACCTGCAAAGGTTTATGAGCCTCTGATTCAAGCGTCTCCCTTAAAAGAAGAAACCGCAAGAGGAACTGACTTTATCGTAATTAGGGAACTGACCGGAGATGTGTATTATGGAGAACCAAGGGGGATCTTTATAGAAAACGGCAAGCGTGTTGGCATAAACACCATGAGATATACGGAAGATGAGATAAGGAGGGTTGTAAGGAAAGCCTTTGAGATAGCAATGAAAAGAAGAAAGAAGCTAACCAGCGTGGATAAGTCCAACGTGCTTGAGGTTAGCGGACTTTGGAAAGAGATCGTGGAAGAGGAGAGTAAAAATTACCCGGAGGTGGAGTTGGAACACCTTTACGTAGATAACTGCGCAATGCAGATAGTAAGAAGGCCCTCTTCCTTTGACGTGATCGTCACAGGAAACATCTTTGGAGACATACTCTCAGACGAAGCTGCGGTAATAACAGGAAGCTTGGGTATGTTGCCTTCTGCAAGCCTTGGAGAAAGGTATGCCCTTTATGAGCCAGTGCATGGCTCTGCTCCAGACATTGCGGGTAAAGGCATAGCCAATCCAATAGCCACCATACTTTCAGTTTCCATGATGCTAAGGTATTCGTTTAACTTAGAAAAGGAAGCGCAAGCCATAGAAAAAGCTGTGGAAAAAACTCTTGAAAAGGGCTACAGAACACCGGACATATACTCGGAAGGTTGCCTAAGGGTTGGCACCCAGCAAATGACTGACGCTATAATAAAGTCCTTGGAGGAAGTATGGCAAGAGTTATATTGATCTTTCTATTTTTTCTCTCCTTTGGCTTTTCGGACGAGCTGAAGGAAAAGCTAAAAGCCTTCTTTGAGAGGGAAGGTTACGTTATAAAGGTAGAGGGAGATAGGGTTTGGGTGGATATAAAAAATCTGAGAGAAAAGGAAGAGCTGACAGTCCTTAGGGAAGGAGAAGAGATCATCCATCCTATCACAAAGCAATCCCTCGGGAAAGAGTTAGAAAGAATTGGTAAGATAGTGGTGGAAGAGGTTAAAGATAACTTTTCCGTGGGAAAGCTGGTAGAAGGTAGAGGTATAAAGCCCGGTGATAGGGTAAAGGTTGAGATAAAGAGTCTTTGCTACGAAGGCTCAGAAGAGGGATACTTTCTGTTAAGCTCTGTGTTTGCCAGAGTAGAAAAGGGTAAAGGTTGCGCTTATACAGTTAGAGAATTTGAAAGGGGCTATGGGGTAGAATTTAAGGGCTCTGCTATAGCTTTTTTTGAAAAACCTACAGTGGGAGTGCCAAAGGCAAGCTTAGAGGACATAAATATTTTGGTTAAAGGAAAGTTTGTAAAACAGCTACCAGGTCTCCCCATCTCTGCGGATGTGGGAGATGTGGCAGGAGACGGAAAGGACCATCTGGTAATTCTCTTTTCTGGAAGGGTAGAGGTGTATGAAATCGTCAGAAACGACATAGTTTTAAAAGCTTCTTACTCTTTACCTGCGGGAGTGCCCGTATCCGTAGTGGTGGCACCCATAGGAGATGAAAAGAAGGATTACATAATCGTAAATATGGTCTCTGGAACAAGGGCAAACTCTGTAATACTCAAGATGGTAGGCGGAGTTTTAGTGCCTGTGCTAAAGGATGTGCCATACATAATGGGTGTTTTGGACAAAACAAAACCAAAGGAAACCTTTCTGGGCCAAAGGTTTGACTCAAAGGTAAAGTTTGGTAACGTGCTGAGGTTGAGTTTTGAAGGAAACAAACTCCAAGAAAGAGGCTTCTTTTTAGCACCAAGGGGTTTTAGAATAGACTCTGCCATATACTACGAAAACTACCTAATGTTTGTGGATGGGACCGGAAGGCTAAAAGTCTTTGAAGGTGATTCGGAAGTTTATGCGTCGGAAGACAGCTTTGACGGTTCCTACGCTTACGCAGAAATAGTTGAGGATATAAAGGACAGAGTGGTTTTCTATCCAAAACCGGCTTTGGTTAATTTGCTAAACTTTAGGTTTGCCTTGGTGCCAAAAAACACGGCAGGGAACGTGCTTAAAATTTTGGACATTCTTAAGTTTTCCAGAGGGGAGCTTGTGATAGTTGGAGAAAGGAAAAAAAGTCTTGTGTTCTCAAAGACAGTTAGGGGAAGCGAGTTTTTGGAAGCCATTCAAGCGGTAGTTAGCACAAAGGACGGAAGGGTTTTTGTTCTTACAGGAAGAGTGGGCACCATTCCGGTGCAAGATAAAGGAGAATTATACGAGTTAGAATTTAGACTCCTTTAAACCTTCTTAGATTTACAAGTGCCTGCGCTAAGGAGTTTCTGTAATCCTCTGCGCACTTTATCGTGTGTTCTATAAGCCTTAGCAATTCCTCAGCCTGCTCTTTTGTTAGGTTGTCCATTGGAAGACTGGAAAGCTCCTGAAGTTTCTCAAGAGCTGTGTTTATTTGCCTTTCCTTTAGAGCTAACTCACATTCCAGGAGCAACCTTTTGGCTTTTTCCATAATGGATCCTTTCTACCTCTTCCCAAGACTCCCTTAAGCCTTTGAGTATGTTTATTATCCTTTCAAGCTTTGCTGGGTCTTCTTTGAACATCTGGGACGTTAGCTCATCCATCAAAGTGGTGTATATCTCCCTTAGGTTCTTTGCTATCTCTCCTCCTTTTTCCATGTTCAAGGTTGCGTCCAACACGTTTATGATCTCTAAGGCTTTTCCTATGGCTTGGTATTTTCTCTCTTTCAAATCAAAGTCCTCTGAAGGGCTGTCCATCAACTCAAGGGCGGTTTCAAGGGAAGAAATAGCCTTATCGTAAAGCATTATAACAAGACGCACTGGGTTTGCATTCATCACCATGTTTTCAAGGTAAGGGTTATTGATCATTTTTTACCTCCTTGCATTTCAGATAGGGATACTATAAAGGTTCTCATTCTTTCCATGATCTCTTGCGCCTGGTTTATAAAAACTTCCACGCTGGAAAACTCACGCTTTAATCTTTGCTCTTCCTCGATCAACTGTTCCTGAAACTTAGCCATCCTTTCGTTTATGTCATCTATACTGGACTGATAGTCGTTGATGAAGAACTGAAAGTCTATCCTTGTTTGTTCCAAATAGGTTCCATAGCTAATTTTTAAACCTTCTATTAGTCTCTTTAGCTCTTGGGGATTGTTAGAAGCCAGCTCATCCACAGCAGAGCCGTTAAAGGTAAGTGTTCCATCTTCGTTATAAGAGACTATACCGTATCTGAATAGAGGGTCCAACATGTTTGCCAAAGAGTTTTTAACACCCGTTATTATCTGATCACCCTGAAAGAGCCCTTTATCTTTGTCCGCCATCTCGTTTATCTGCTTAACAACAGCGTTGTATTTATTCACAAAGTCCGAAAAGAAATTCTTTACCTTTGAGTAATCGTCCCTTATGGTTATCGTAGCGCTCCCAGTATTCTTCAGTTCTACGGTCAGACCAGTTATTACGTTTTCCAAAGTGTTTGAGGGATTGCTAAAGGTAGTGCTTCCTATGGTGATCTGCGCATTCTTGGCAAATTGTAGAGGGTTGCCGTAGTCAAGCCCCCAGGTTCCGTTTAGGTTCATAGCGCTTGCTTCAGAAATTACAAAGGTGTTAGTTGAAGGGTCTGTTTCCAACCTTGAGTCTGCCTCGTTCTTTTCAGATAGCATAAGTCTGTATTTTGTTCCGTCGTAAAAGATGCTTGCCACTATTCTTGAGCCTGCCCTTTCGTTTATCTGTCTTACAAGGTCCTCAAGCTTGCCACTACCTGCGCTTATACTAAAAGTTTCGTAGTCACCATCGTCTTTTGCATATCGCAGTTGAAAGTCGTTCCAAGTTATGGTATCGTTCAGATCCCTTACTCCACCTCTTGAAAGCATTATTTCCTTAGAAGATAGCTGATCTACGGTTACGTTTAAGGTTACGTTAGGGGCATCTGCACTTGCAGTGGCAGTTAGTACGTCCGTGTTAGAAGAGGTGGCACTTTTTTGCTTGAATAGGTCCTCCACTGAAAGGTTGGAAAAGAGGTTGTTGAAGGCGTCTACAGCATTTGCCAGCTTTGATAGGCTCTCTTGCTTTGCTTTTATCTGAGCGCTCTCCTGAGCCATCCTCTCAAGGGGCAAAGACTTTATGCGCAAGATTTGATCCACTATGGAACCCCAGTCAAACTTCCCGGTTATGTTGCTAAAGTAAATCTCTCCAGCCATGATTTATACCTCTTTTTCTATAAGCAAACCTAAAAGCTGGTCTATGCGTTTCATAAGCTCCAAAAGATAGTCAGGTGGTATCTGTCTTATTACCCTGTTGGTCTCCCTCTCTATAATCTTCACCACCGGTATTTCCAATTCCTGGTCTATGTCTATTTTAAGGTATTTGCTTAGCATGTCAAACTTTCTTTTTATTTCCTCAAAAAGCCTTTGGAGTTCTTCAGAGCTTACTTTCCTCTCAGCTTGAGCTTCTTTTATCTGTTGCTCCATTTCTTTTTGGATCTTTTTTAGCGTACCTTCTACGTTGGACAAAAGCTTCTGTCCCTCCACGTTTAACTCTTTGTATTCAAAACCTTGACTTACCTTATCTACCCTCATGGCTAAAACCTAAAAAAAGGAAGGGTCAAAGACCCTTCCTTAAATACTTTTTACCTGAGAAGCTGTAGCACCAACTGAGGCAATGCGTTCGCCTGCGCCAACATAGCTATAGTGGACTGCATCTTTATTTGTAGTTTGGTGAAGTTTGTCATCTCTTCTGCGTAGTCGGTATTCCTAATGACGTTTTCCGCTTCCTTGGTATTGTCATAGGCTACCTTTTGGGCGTCAAAGATAGACTGCAGGTTGTTCATCACCGCACCAATGTCAGAACGCAGTCTATCCACATACTGCATCGCCTTTTTGGTAATAAGCAGAGCCCTTTCTGCTCCCTCGTTTGAAGTTACATCTATGGCGTATAGGTTAGTGAAGGTGGAGTTTATAGTAGCATCAGGCCCAGTCCCCCCCACAATATCAATCCCACTTTCATTTACCACAAAGCTGTCTGTTCCTGCTATATGCAAGCTACCCACCTTTATGGCGTGGGCAGTGCCTGAACTCGTAAAAGAAAAACTATTTGCACCTTCTAGAAGTTGGCCAAGGTTAACATATACAGTGCCACTTGATACGTTAACTTCAGCCTCTATGCCTATTGTCTCTCCGTTGGAAGTTTCCAAGACTAACTTTCCGTTATCTGCACGGGCTGAAATGGGGGAGTTTGCTGCAGAAGCTGCGGAGTTGATCTGAGTCACTAAATCGTTCAGCGTGGTAGCTGCGGTAATTCCAGTTATTGAAAAGGTAGGACTGGTTACGCTTTCTTGTCCAATGTAAAAGTGAAGTGTCACAGTACCATCGCCGGTGATTAATCCAGTGTAAGTTTCTGCCACACTTCTGTTGCTTGCGGTTGCCTCTATGCCCATGGCAGCCAAAGTGGCGTTGTTGTTTATGTTGCGTGCGGCGGTAGCAGCGTCAACAAGGTATGTTCCAGAAGTAACACTCAACACATTCTGCCCCGCTACCCTTAAGTATTCGGTTGCTGAAGATAAAAGAAACTCGTCTGGAGCAGAAGAAGAAATTTCTCCGGTACCTGAGGTAATACGTCCAGTTCCGCTTACTATATGCGCTCCCAAGGACTCAGCCCTCACGTCCCCTATGGAGACTAATACAGTTTGATCCATCCTTGGTCCGTAGTGGATGTATTTGCCGGTAAATGTTCCATCCAAAAGCTTGATCCCGTTGTATTCTGTGTCTGTTCCGATCTTTTGGATGGCGTCCCTTAGGTTTGCTATTTCCTGTTGTAGAGAAGCTCTCGCGTTGGGGTCGTTGATATCGTTTGCTGCTCTTACTGCCCTTGCATAGATCCCCCTTAGCCTTTCAAAGATCTGACCAGCTGCATTTTCCGCAATCCTGAGGGCGGATATGCCAGTTCTTATGTTCCTGTTGCCTTCTTCTAAACCGGTAGCAACAATGGACAGCTGGTCTGCTATAAACAGCCCTGCTGCGTCATCTGCAGCTTCCAAAATCCTCATACCCGTAGACAACCTCAGGAGAGACTTGTTCATCTCCCTTTGGTTTACAAGGTATGCGGTGTGGGTTGATGCAGCTTCGTAGTTAAAGTTGATCCTCATAGCTAACACCTCCTTTAAGGTTTTCTAATTCTTTATATCGGACTTTTTTTCAATTTTTTAATTAAAATTTCTTCCGTGTTGGGGGTTTTTCGGGCTATAAAAAAGCCTACGTTTCTTGATACTGAGTTGCACAAAGAGCTAAGGATAAAGCTTCCAGAAGATTACAGCTTTTGCTGGGACGTGGATGTGGTGCCTGTAGGGTTTTCCGAAATCTTGAGCGTTTCTATGTATTATCCGGTGTTTTTTGGTGTTTCAGAAGGGGAAGTATTTCCTTTTGTGGTGATGGGGATAAACCGTAGGAACGTATATTTAGATCCCGAGGGAAGGTTCAAGGTGGATGTAATACCCAATGCGATAAAGCTCTATCCTTTTTCTGTTGTGCGCACAAAAGAAGGAGAAGTCAAGCAATGGACGGTGGTATTTGATAGGGTTTGGGAAGACAAAGAAGGAGAAAGGCTCTTTGATGAAGAAGGCAATGAAACCGCCTTTTTCTCAGACATAAAGTCCAAGCTTGAGGAGTTGGCTTTTGACTTTGAAAAGGCTCTCAACTTCTCCAAGGAGATGTTAGAAATTGGATGTCTAAAGCTTCTTTCAAGCTTAGAGGTGGAAGCCAAGGGGGAAAAGGCAGTTTTTAAGAACGTGCTAATAGGAAACATTGACACCCTTTCAAAACTTTCTCCAGAAAAGCTATATTACCTAAACAACGTAGGCTATCTACCCATTTTGTATTCCGTATACTTCAGCATCAGAAACTTTAAGCTTTTTGACCTTCTTTAGTGAGGCCACATAATATCTGCGCAGGATATGGCAATGCTGTCTTGCAAAACTTTCTCCCAGTTTATACCACTATCACCTTTTACTCCTATGGCAAACTGAAAGTTACCAAGCAGTCGGGCATTTACATAAAGAGGTTTCAGATTTTCAAGAATTATGTAAGCTACCGTTTGTGGAGTAAGGTTGATAATTCTGTTTTGGTTGTCCTTCAACTGAACCGCTTTTGGAGTAATACCCTCAAGGACAGTTCCAGTCAAAAGAGGCTCGGTAAAGACTACAACCTCCTTAAAACCTGCCAACTTCAGCGCATAAAAAAGCGTCCAGGGCTTGAACCTGTTGATGTGGTGTGGTGGATAGTCATTATGCCACCATTTGAACTTTCTGTAGCTCAGCGCCATGTTTTCAAACTTAAAGTAGGGGGGACAGCTGAGGATCACAAAGCCACCCTCTTCTAACATACTGTAGATCTCCTTTAAGAACTTCATCGGCTCCTCTAAGTGCTCAATAACCTCAAAGGCGGTGATTACCTTGTAAGGACCTCTGTAGTCCTCCGGAAGCTCGTCAAAGGTCAAAGCCTTTACAACCTTAAGTTTATACTTTTTCCTTGCTATTTCTACTGCCTTTTCTCCCGCATCCATCCCGTAAACGTCAAACCCAAACTTTTTGGCTATTAAAAGAAAGTTTCCAGTGCTACAACCCACATCCAACAGCTTTCCCTTTGGAATCAGAGAAAGTATAGGTAGTAGAACGTTAAGCCTTGGCAATCTTTCCCATTTTTTGCGCTCAAGCTCTTCCTCTTGGGCATCCAAATAAGATGTGTAAGGTATTTGGGTAAATTCTAACAAACCTTCTGTTTCTCCCTCATAAGCTTGGTCGTAGTCCATAGCCCTTCTTGGATAGCTAAATTGCAAACCACAGGATGGACATTCAAATATGCGGTAGCGGTTTATTACCTCAAAAAGGCTAAAGTTAGAAGAGTTCTGACACAACGGACACCTTTCTGGCTTTGGATAGTCTTCCTGAGTTGTTAGTTCTGCATCCCTTAGGGCGTAGTATATAACCTTTGGTGGTATGTTCTCAAAGCATGGACTGTAAAACTGGTTTTTAAGCTTTGCCTCTGGGCATGGCTCTCCTATGGCATGTATTCCACAAGGAGACTTGCAAGTTTGCCCGGTGTAATTTGCCCTTACGGGAATAACCGTTGGATAGGTGCCTGCGGTATTGAATATCTCTATGGGACCACTTATGGCAACGGTGGGTTTTTTTAGACCACC
>CAZZKD010000085.1:0-1893 GCA_964655095.1 uncultured Thermocrinis sp. | reverse complement strand
GGTTTTTATAGGACAAAACCTGAACAAAAAAATCTTTGAAGAGTTTCCAAAAGGTGGGGATTTAGGTATTGAGCACGAAAAGGTGTGCTTTCCGATAGAAGAGTTTGATGCAAGGGAAGGTATTGCATACATTGAAGGTATAGCTATGGATGAGCTGGATACCGCAGAAAGACTGCTAAATGATTTGGAAGAGGGGGATTTTCTGTTTATTGAAGAAAAAAGGTTTAAAAACTTCAGCGAAGTGAATGATTTGCTAAAAGTATGTATAAACTCGGAAAAAGACAAGATCTTGTTTTGGAAAGTGCCAAGCGGTGTGGTTAGTTACATACTCAGCAAACTACCCAAGCATAAAAAGGTCTATCATCTAAGCAGTCATTACTTGCTTCCAAAGGCTTATCTTTCATTAAGGTTAGACACTCCAGAAAAGGAAAGTTTTGTGCTATCTTGCTATAATAATACAAAGATATGAAACTCTTAACGCACTTTATCTTGATCCTTCTTCTTTTAGTTTTGGATTTCAAGGCTTCAGAGCATCATCACGAAGACCTTCAATACCATCACGATTGTGAGCTCTGTATAGTCCAGCATCAACCACAGCACACAAACGACGTAAATTTAGAATTAACTTTCCATTTCCCCACAATTTCCTTAGAAAACCCAAAAGCACCGCAAGTTTTGCCCTCGTCCTCATATAAAAAGCACACACTAACCAGAGCACCACCAACGGAATAAACCCTTCCTAACCACACCACTTTTTAAACACAAAAAACTTCAGGAGGTGTAAAGATGAAGGTTTTGTATATATTTAGCCCACCAAATAGCGCTTCTTACATACTTGGAAGGATGATACTTCCACAGCTTGAGAATGATGCCCACCCGGTGGAAGTGGTGGGTATGTTCTTTTTTCAGGATAACACCTACGTGCTGGTTAAAGGCAATCCAATAGGAGAAAGACTTTCTAAGCTTTTAAAGGACGGAAAGGTTGGCTTTTTGATGGGTTGCGACCAGTGTTGTTATGAGAGAAACATTGCAGACAAGCTGGTAGAAGGTGCGGTCATTGGATGTTTTCCCATGCTTTATGGGAAAGCCAAGCAGTTGGGCGTAGAACAAGTAATAACACTTTAAAGGAGGTAGTGCTATGAAGAAGGCAATGCTTTTGCTTTCTATATTTAGCCTTTCTTTTGCCCAAGAAAACTTGGAAGAGCTAAAGCGTCAGCTTGAAGAACAAAGAAGGCTCATAAGGGAACTTGAGAAAAAAATTGAAGCCCTTGAGAAGGCTCAAAAGCCTGAAGCAAAGCAGGAGGACAAGAAGGAAGAAAAACCTATACCTGCAGACAGAACCCTTCAGCTAAGAAGCAAGTACGAAGAAAGGCTTAAAGCATTTCAAATATCTCCCTTCAGGCAGACAGCCTTTTTACCAGACATCTCCTTGATAGTGGATACATCCGTTGTGGGAAGGAACAAAAAAGACAAAGAACTTGGAGAGCTTAAAATCCCTGGCTTGTATCACAAGCACGAACATGACAAACACGGACACGGAGCCCTAAACGAAAAAAGAGGCTTTAACCTAAACTATGCAGAGCTTTTCTTTTATGCACCGGTGGATCCATACTTTGACCTTTACGCCACTATTCCTTTTTCCGAGCACGGTGCGGAAGTGGAGGAAGCTTATGCGGTAACGAGGGGACTTCCCGGTGGTTTTCAACTAAAAGTAGGTAAATTTAGAAGCTCCTTTGGAAGGCTAAACTCTCAGCACCCACACGCCTGGGACTTTGCAACCCAGCCCTTAGTCTATAAAGTCTTCTTTGGAGATGACGGACTTACAGAAAAAGGCATTCAAATAAACTGGCTTGCGCCTACACCTTTCTATTTACTACTCGGTGCGGAAGTCCT
>CAZZKD010000084.1:0-1639 GCA_964655095.1 uncultured Thermocrinis sp. | reverse complement strand
ATCTGTGCCCCCAAGCTCCACATCCGCTTTCAAAAACACAGAATCATAGCCCTGAAGCAAGGGGTATATAAACTCGTGAATGTAAATAGGGTTTCCTTCTTTAAACCGCTTGGAAAAGTCATCCCTTTCCAACATTCTTGCGACCGTGTATTTGCCTGCAAGTTTTATTACGCCTTCCGTTCCCAGTGTAGAAAGCCAGCTACTGTTAAAAACTACGTTTGTTTTCTCCGGATCGAGGATCTTAAAAACTTGGTGTTCGTAAGTTTTGGCATTCTCTAAGATCTCTTCCCTTGAAAGCGGTGGTCTGGTTTCGCTTCTGCCCGTTGGGTCCCCTATCATAGCGGTAAAATCACCTATTACAAAATAGACCTCATGTCCGAGCTGTTGAAACTGCCTAAGTTTTTGAAGCAAAACGGTATGTCCAAGATGTAGGTCTGGAGCTGTTGGATCAAAACCAGCCTTTATCCGAAGGGGCTTACCTCTTTTTAGTTTCTCTATAAGCTCTTCTTCCTCTATGATCTCTGATACACCCTCCTTTATCAGATTGAGCTGTTTTTCCCAATTCAGCATAGCTTCTATTTTAAGCCAAACTCGTGGTTGATGATAATTGATAAATCATTTATTCATTTTTTTATCAGTAATTATTTTTATTGATTTTTGTGAAAAATTAGCTATAAACAGATAAAAAAGTTAGCAAATCTTTTAGTTTTAACTTGACAAACCAAGAAAAATGATTTATATCATTAATAAATCTCATAAGGAGGTGCAAAGATGGCACATGAGGGGACGCACACAGCCCATCACGAAACGAGCCTTTGGGGCTTACCGGTAGGTTTAGTGCCACTTGTCCTTTCTTTAGCAGCGGTTGCTTACTTTGGTTGGGGGTGGAGCCTTGTAGGTCTCATCTTAGCAGGCGTAGCCCTCGTCCTCTTGGTCATAGGTGTGGTTGGATGGGCTAACGAGCACTTCTCCAAAGAGCCTGACCAGGGACTTGGCTTTCAGGGAGTAGTTTGGTTCGTCTTCGCAGAGATCGTCATATTCGGTTCTATCTTTGCAGGCTTTTGGATGGCAAGGGTTACGCATGCTACCGAATGGGTAACTAAGTGGATCCCTGAAGGTGGAATGAACTTACCTCTTGTTGGGCTTCTTACCCTAATTCTTTGGGCATCCAGCTACACCATCTACAAAGCAGAACACTCTTTAGAACACAACGACCTGGGCGGATACCGCATGTGGCTGATAGCAACCATTGTTCTTGGAACACTGTTTTTGGTACTCCACGCGTGGGAATGGATGCACCTTTGGGCTAAAGGCTTTACCATAAGCGCCAACATGTATGGCACAGGCTTTTACATGCTAACAGGTGTGCATGCTTCTCACGTTATCGTAGGTATAGGCATGCAGTTGGTTCTTTTATTGACCAGTGGTAAAGCCTTAGGAAAGGTGACGCCCATAAAGGCAGCAAGCTTTTACTGGCACTTTGTGGATTTGGCTTGGCTTTTGGTAGCAGGCACCGCTTACATAGTAGGTTCTTATGGGACTTTTTAAGCCATGAGGTGGGTTTTAGCCCTGATTGTCCTGTTGGGGTCCGTTTGGGCTATTCCTGCGCCTAAGAGCCATGAAGGCTTCTTTGACCCGA
>CAZZKD010000083.1:0-15625 GCA_964655095.1 uncultured Thermocrinis sp. | reverse complement strand
GGGCGAGCTTTCCGTTCATACCACTTAGTATGATTTTACCACTTTTGGGAATACTGCTCATAGTCTTTTTAGAGGAAAGGCATTCCAAATGGATAGCTCTAAGCTCTTCCGGTTTAACCTTCCTTCTTTCTCTTGTTTCTCTCTTTTACTTTGACTTTTCAAATTCTGACAAGGTGCAGTTTTACCACGAGCTTTTGCTCATTAAAGAATTAAACCTTAAGCTTTCCCTTGGTGTAGATGGTCTGTCTTATCTTATGTATATCCTAACCACTCTAACCTCCTTTGTTGCTATCTGTTGGTCTGTAAGGGACCATCAGATCAATCATCGTCTGAAGGAATACTACGCCTGGTTTTTGCTGTCCGAAACTGCCCTCATAGGTGTATTCACCAGTTGGGATTTGCTTGTCTTTTATGTCTTTTATGAGCTAACGTTGATCCCAATGTTTTTTGTAATAGGTATTTGGGGCTACAAGCTTAGGCTCTATTCCGCTTACAAGTTCTTTATCTACATCTTTATATCCTCTTTGTTTTTCCTTTTAGGTATTGTTAGCCTTTCTGTGCATCACTACAAACAGTTTGGAAAGTTTTCCTTCTCATACTTTGACCTTTTGCAAAACCAATACGATCTCGCTTTTGGTATTTTCCTGTTTTTGCTGTTCTTTATAGCCTTTGCGGTAAAAACGCCTATAGTTCCCTTCCACACCTGGCTTCCCGACGCGCACGGTGAAGCTCCCACCGCAGGTTCAGTGGTGCTTGCAGCCATACTTTTGAAAATGGGAACCTATGCCCTCCTTAGGTTTAACATAGGTTTATTTCAAAAGGAAGCAGTCTTCCTTATGCCTTTTCTCGTTCTTTGGGGCATAGTGACCATAGTCTTTGCCTCTTGGTTTACCATAAGCCAAAGTAACATAAAACGCTTTGTCGCCTACTCTTCGATTAGTCATATGGGTTTTGTGGTCGCAGGTATGTTCCTTCTGAACAAAGAAGGACTAAGAGCGAGCATTATTGAAATGTTTGCCCATGGTTTGACCTCTGCCTCTTTGTTTATGATGGCTGGCTTTATCTACAACAGACTACACAGCTTTAACATGCATGCCCTTAGAGGTAGCATAAGGTTTATGCCTGTCTTTGCCTTTTTGGTAGGCATAACCGCCTTCTCTTCTATGGGTCTTCCTGGTGGTTCTTCTTTTTGGGGGAAGTTTTTAACGATCATGGGCGCTAAGGAATACACACTCCAGCTTGCGCTTTTAGTGATTGCTGGTGCCTTCTTTAGTGTGCTTTACATGCTCTACCTTATGAAAACTTTATACTTAGACACAAAGGAAGAAGGAAGGCTTGTTCATTTCTTGGACCTTAGAGGTTTTAAGCTTCTGGCTTTCCTTTTGGTGGTCTTTCCTATGCTTTTGGTCGGTCTTTTCCCTTTCCTATTCTTCTCCTTCTTTGACGCATACATAAACACACTTTTGACTCAATTAGTAAAAGTTGTAGGGGGAATCCCATGGAGATAAAGGATCTCATATCCATTGAGTATCCAAATCTAACTTTGTTCTTCCCAGAGCTAATAGTTTTGATAACTGGTTTCGTTCTCTTTACCTTAGATATTATCAGCAAAAGAATCTCGCACGCTTTAGCCATCGGTGTAAGTATTACGGGCTATCTTATTGCCCTCTTATACATACTGCTAAACTTTGAGCTAAAAGGTGAAACTTTTTACAGTCTCTACGTAAGGGATCAGTTTTCTTCTCTCCTTCAGGTATTTATGATCCTTCTAACCATACTGCTTTTGGCTTTTACGCATCAATACCAGAAATTTAAGAAATCTACCTACAGCGAGTTTTACTACATATTAGCCTTTTCTTTGTTCGGTGCCATGATTCTGTCTAGCTCCTACAACCTACTGCTCATATACATTGCCTTAGAGGCGGTATCTGTTTCTTTTTACATAATGACAGCCCTTCAAAAGGGGGACTTCAATTCAAAGGAAGGTGCCTTTAAGTATCTTATACTTGGGGGGCTAAGTATAGCTTTGGCTTCCTATGGAGCGGTCTTTCTTTACCTTTACGGTGGCTCTATGGACCTCAGACAAATTCTTCATACAGATGCCTCTGAAAAGAAACTTTTAATACTTGGCCTTATACTCTTCCTTTTTGGCTTTGCTATAAAGATAGGTGTGGTTCCCTTTCATTTTTGGCTTCCCGATGCTTACCAGGGAGCGCCCACTCCTATAACCGCTTATATGGCAAGCGTGGGAAAGATTGCCTTTTTTGCACCCGTCCTTAGGGTTATGCCCTTAGTTCAGGAGAGCTTTCATCAAACTTGGGTTTTGACCTTAAGCGTTCTTGCGGTGATTACCTTTCTGTATGGAAACATCACAGCTTTGGTTCAGAAAGATGTAAAGCGCATGCTGGCTTATTCTTCCATTGCCCACTCCGGTTTCATACTTGCGGGCATTGCAGTGGCCGAGACTATAGGACTAAAAGCTGTGATCTACTTTCTACTTGCTTACTCCCTAATGGGAATGCTTAGCTTTTTAGTTTTGGCAGTGCTTGAACGTGATGGAAGGTGGGAAAATCGTATCGAAGAGTTTAGCGGTTTGAGATATTCTCAGCCCTTTTTAGCATCGGTCTTTGCGGTGAGCCTATTTTCCCTGTTGGGTGTCCCTCCAACCGTGGGTTTTCTGGTAAAAGCCCTTGTATTCATGTCTTTGTCCTTTGAAGCTCTTTGGTGGGTAGCAATTTTAATGATAGGAGGGGTGGGCATATCAACGGGTTATTACCTTAGGTTAGTAGTGCTTATGTTCATGAAAGAAAAAGAAAAGGATTTGACGCTCAACCTTACGGGTTTTGAAAAACTGTCTATGGCAATCATGACGCTTTCCTTAATAGTTCTTGGCATTCTTCCCATGATACTTTGGAACTACATAAGTCCTATCTCTGAAATGTTGTTTGGGAGGTAGAGTGATGGATTACTTGGGATTTCTTGTTTTTGCCTTTGTAGTGCTTGGTATTGCACTGCTTATGGTGTTCTTAAATTACCTTCTTGGTCCCAAAGCTCCTTCCTCTCTTAAGGATTATCCTTACGAGTGCGGTGTGCCCCTTTATGACAAGTCAGCCCAAACTACCTTCCATCAGGGTTATTACCTTTTGGGTTTATTGCTTTTACTCTTTGACATAGAAGCAGCCTTTCTATTCCCATGGACGGTTGTTTATAGTCACTTAGGGATGTTTGGCTTTATAGAGATGTTTTTGTTTATCTTCATACTTACCTACGGGCTTTTGTATGCCTGGCGTAAGGGCGTACTTGATTGGCAGTTTGAGGAGGAATACATTGATTAATCCTTAGGAGGTAAAGGATGCCTTGGGCTAAGGAAGAGGACTTTTTGGACTTAAAAGGTAGGTTTAAAAGCTTAGAAATTGAAGTAAAGCCTACCATTACAAACCTTCATGTGTCAAAGAATGAACTCATAGAACTTTTAAAAACGCTCAAAGAAGAAAAGGGTTACAAGCTTTTTATAGATCACTCGGTGGTAGATTTTCCCGAAAAGTCTCCAAGGTTTCAGGCTTTTTACATCCTTTACAACGTGGATGAAAGAAAGAGGGTTGTTGTAAAAACTTGGACTGATGGAACTTTGCCTTCTATTGAAAAGCTCTGGTTTGCAGGAAAGTGGGCCGAAAGGGAATGCTATGATATGTTTGGCATAATTTACGAAGGGCATGAAAACTTAGTAAGGGCTTTTATGTGGGAAACTTATCAGTATCATCCTCTGAGGAAGGACTTTCCTTTGGAAGGTTATGCCAACGAGTATCTTCCTTCTTTAAATGAGGTGCTACGGGGTGATAATCTGCAGGGGCTTATGAACTACGATCGGATGCACACTCCAGTGCCAACTTTGGAAGACCTTGAGATAACAGAAAGGAAAAGGTTAAAGAAAAAGGCTCAGCTTGTTTTAAACTGGGGACCTTTGCATCCGGGAACCCACGGCACCATGTGGTTTTTGTTTGATTTGGAGGGGGAAAGAGTTGTCCAGTGTGATGTGATCCTTGGACAGCTTCACAGAGGGGTGGAAAAGCTTGCGGAAAACGAGATGTATAACCAGTTTTTGGTCTATACAGACAGGATGGACTACATATCTGCCCTTTGCTCCAATCAGGCTTGGGTTGTTGCGGTAGAAAGACTTTTGGGCATAGAGGACTTAGTTCCCGAAAAAGCAAAGTATATAAGAACCATGATGTCTGAGCTTCAGAGAATAAACTCCCACCTTCTTTGGCTTGGCACCTACGCCTTGGACATAGGAGCTCTTACTATTTTCCTGTATGCCTTCAAAGAAAGGGAAAAGCTTATGGACATAATAGAGGGTATTACGGGTGCAAGGCTAACCATAAGTTATCCAAGGATAGGTGGGGTTAGGATGGACTTGCCAGAAGGTGCTCTTGAGGTTATAAAGGCTTTCATAAAGAGGTTTCCAAAAGAGCTAAAGGATTGGGAAACGATCCTAAGTAGGAATAGAATATGGCTTAGAAGAAACGTAGGTGTAGGTGTGATTAGTAAAGAGGATGTGTATTTTTACGGACTAACGGGTGCGGTAGCGAGAGGCTCTGGCATTCCCTACGATATCAGAAAGTTTGAACCATACGATGCCTATCCTTGGGTAGAGTTTGACATCCCAGTAGGTGAAAACGGCGATGTTTACGATAGGTATCTTGTGAGGTTGGAGGAGATGCGTCAAAGCATAAGGATCATAGAGCAGTGCGTAAGAAAGCTTGAGAGTATGCCAAAGTCTGCACCCTTCTTTGCGGAATCTCCGGATCCAAAGAAACTGAAGCTTTCCTTAGACGGCATAGGACTAAAGGTTCCAGAGGGTGAAATATACTCTTCCGGTGAAAACCCAAGGGGTGAGCTTGGATTTTACATTTACTCCACCGGCGGAGTAAAACCCTACAGGGTGAAGATAAGGCCTGGCTCTATGTATAACCTGTGCGTCTATCCAAAGCTTATGAAAGACAGGGTGATTGCGGATGCAGTTGCAGTGTTGGCAAGCTTGGATCCAGTGGTGGGAGAAATAGATAGATGATGTGATAAACTAATTAAGCCTTTTTGGAGGTGCAGATGGAAGGGCTTTTGGTTCAATTGATAATAATAGGTATAAAAATTTTGTTTATTCTGGCTATAGTTCTTGGTTTGGGAGCCTATCTTACGCTCGTAGAAAGAAAAGTAGCAGCTCACATTCAAAGAAGACCTGGGCCAATGGTAGTAGGTTGGCACGGGCTTTTACAGCCTTTAGCAGACGGTCTAAAACTTATAACTAAGGAAGATATATTTCCAAGGTATGGAAACAGGTTTTTATACAACTTAGCTCTGGTTTTAGCTTTGGTGCCTGCAGTTTTGGTCTTTGCGGTGGTTCCCTTTGGTCCAGAGTTTGAAATCTTTGGCATAAAGATTAAACCCATCCTGACTGATGTAAATGTAGGGCTTTTGTTGGTTTTTGCCCTCGGTTCAATGGCAGTTTACGCCATAGCCTTGGCTGGTTGGGCTTCCAACTCCAAGTATGCATTGATCGGCAGTATGAGAAAGGCAGGCATAATAGTTTCCTACGAGGTGGTGATCACCTTTGCGGTAATGGGTCCCATAATACTGGCTGGCACGCTCTCTACTTACGAAATAGTCCAAAGGCAAATAGATCAAAAGCTTTGGTATATATGGCTTCAGCCCATAGCTTTTGTAATATACATGTTTGCCTTGCTTGCGGAAGCTGGAAGGGTGCCCTTTGACATTCAGGAAGCAGAAGCAGAGCTGGTAACTGGTTTCACTGTAGAATACGGGGGCATAAAGTTTGGTCTCTTTCCGTTGGTAGAGTGGTATGTGGAGGTGCTTTCCCTTTCCGCCATAGGGGTGGTGCTGTTCTTAGGCGGATGGTCTCCCATAAACATTCCCTTTGTGGGCTTTGTGGATCCATTGTTTTTCTTAGGACCCTTATCTCCCTTTGTGTGGTTTGCTTTAAAGGTAGGGCTTTTGTTTCTCTTTGTTCTTTGGCTTCATTGGACCCTTCCAAGATACAGGATAGACCAGATTACAGAGACCGCATGGAAAGTAATGCTTCCCTTAACTTTTGTAAATTTAGTCCTTACTGCAATAATCGCACCAATCGTTTGGAGGTAAGCTATGATAAAAAAGGTTTTTGAAAGACCATTGAGCTGGCTTGAGAGGATCTTTTTCATAGACTTTATAAGGGGACTTTCTGTTACCATAAGGCACGCCTTTAGCAAAACTATAACTACTCATTATCCATACGAGAAGCTCACACCACCCAAAAGATTCAGAGGATTTTTTGGGCACAAAGTGGTGGATGGTAGAGAACCTCAGCCTGCCTTTGATGAATGGGTAGAGAGGTTCAAGATAGACGTTCAGCCCGGAAAGAGTAGATGCGTGGTGTGTATGCTGTGCAAAAGAGCTTGTCCTGTGCCTCAGCTATTTGAGATAGAGGGAGAAAAACTGCCCAACGGAAGGAGAAGAGTAAGCGTATTTAACATGAACATGATGCTTTGCACCTTCTGTGGCTTCTGTGTGGATGCATGTCCTGTAGATTGTCTTTTTCAAAGCGACATACACGAGACCGCAAGTTATACAAGAAGGGACGCAGTTTTAGACTTAAAGACATTGGAGCGCATCGGAAGGGATTGGCAAAGGAGAAGAGAACAAGAACCGGATCGTATATGGATAGATGATCAGCAGAGGATGAGGCTATGGTATGAAAACGACTTAACGCTTCCAGAGGTGAAAAGGAAATGATGCAGTGGTTAGCTTTTCTATTCTTCGGATCTTTGGCTATTCTCTCTGCCTTAGGAGTAGTCCTCTTTTCAAATGTTGTGTATGTGATCCTTTCTTTGCTTTCTACGCTCGTTATGGTTGCGGGTGTGTTTTTTGTGGCGGGTGCGGAGTTGGTTGGAGCCCTTCAGCTTTTGATTTACGCAGTAGCCATTGCAGTATTTTACATACTCGTGCTTACCGCAGTCCCTTGGGAAAAGGCTCTCAAAAAGGACAGCCATTACCGGGTGGAAGGAGTGCTGACTTTTCCCATAGTTTTGGCTTTTTACTTGGAGATCATCCTCGTTTTTCTACTCGGCGTGAGCGTTTCACCAAAAGGAGAGATAAGGGAGTATATAAAAAGCTTGGGCAATACGGAAGTGGTTGGTTCTGTGCTTTTTAGCAAATACTTCTTTGCCTTTGAGCTTGTGTCTTTGGTGCTTTTGGTGGGTATGATAGGGGCAGTAATTATAGGAAGGAAGGAGGAAAAGACTTATGAAGATGGTTCCCCTTGAGGCTTACCTCATACTTTCTATAATCCTCTTTGGTCTTGGTGTGTTTGGCATGATTGTAAGAAGAAACTTAGTCACTATACTTATGAGCGCAGAGTTGGCGCTCAATGCGGTAAATATTGCCTTTGTGGGCGCAGATGCCTATCTGGGATTGGCGGACGGTCAAATCTTTGCTTTGTTTATCATAGCCCTTGCGGCGGTAGAAGCAGCAGTAGGTCTTGGTATAATAGTAGCTATATTTCGCCTGAGGAAGGTAGAATCCAGCGATGAGCTTACGGACATGAGGGGGTAATAATGGAAATCGGGATAATCCTTTTTCCCTTAATATCCTTTCTCGTAGTAGGTTTATTTGGAAGGAAGTTAGGAGATTTACCTTCTGCCATCATCACAGTTCTTGGATCCTTTTTTGCCTTTTTGCTCTCCATACCAGCATCAATAAAAGCTCTCTCTTCTCCATTCTCAGTGCCACTTTATGAGTTTATCTCACTCGGAAACTACACCCTAACGCTTGGACTTTACTTTGACCCACTGTCCTCTTTAACCGCCTCCCTAGTGTGCTTGATAGCTACGCTGATCTTCATCTACTCCATCGGATACATGCAAAACCTCTTTGGTCAATGGACCTACAAGTTCTACGCATACCTGTCCTTTTTCCTCTTTTCTATGCTCATGATCGTCCTTTCGGACAACCTCCTTGGTATGTTCTTTGGTTGGGAAGGTGTGGGCCTTGCTTCTTATCTTCTTATCGGATACTTCCATCAGCAAAAATACGCCACAAACTCAGCCTTTGAAGCCTTCGTAATGAACAGAATAGGAGACTGGCTTTATCTTTTTGGCATCTTCGCAGTCTTTTATCTGTTTGGCAGTTTAAACCTTCTTGAGATCTTTGGAAAGGTAAATACGGTAGATGCAAACCTTCTTGGACTTGCGGTTTTACTGCTCTTTGGTGGTGCGGTGGGAAAGTCAGGGCAGTTTCCTCTTCACACATGGCTACCAAACGCCATGGCAGGTCCTACTCCTGTATCTGCCTTACTTCACTCTTCTACGATGGTAGCAGCAGGTGTGTATATGGTAGCAAGGCTCTATCCCATCTTTGAGTCTGCACCTCAGAGTTTGAAGGTTGTAGCTGTGATTGGAGGGCTAACCGCTTTATTTGCTTCTCTTTCTGCGACGTCTCACACAGACATAAAGAAGATCATAGCCTTTTCCACCATGAGCCAGCTTGGTTTGATGTTTTTAGCCCTTGGCATAGGGGACAAAAGCTCAGCCATGTTTCACCTAACAACCCATGCCTTTTTCAAGGCTTTGCTATTTTTATCAGCAGGTTCAATCATACATGCCTTTCACCATCATGCACATGAGATATACGAGGTAGGTGGTTTGAAAAAGTATATGCCCATAACCTATGCGACCTTTTTTGTGGGAGCCTTAGCTTTGGCAGGCATTTTCCCCTTTTCAGGCTTTTGGAGCAAGGACCTAATAATAGGTAGTGCGTATGAGGTGTCTTTTGGTTTAGGAGTTTTTGTAAGCTTTGTGAGTTTTTTAACAGCGTATTACATATTTAGGGAAGGGTTTGTAATGTTTTATGGGGAGGAGAGGCACAGAGAGCACTTTGAGGAAGAGCCAAAAGAGAGTCCATCAATCATGCTAATTCCCATGCTCATACTGGCTATAGGTTCTTTGGTGGTAGGATTTTTTGAGGGGTGGTATGTAGGTGTATTGGGGGACAAGAAGGAGATCCATTTGGATATAGCCATAAGTTCTGTGGTTATAGCTTTAGCTGGTATAGGATTAGCTTATTTGGTGTTTGTGAAGAGAGTGTTAGATCCAGAAAAGCTCTATCAGTCTTTAAAGCCCATGCACACAACTTTTAAAGAACAGTTCTTCACAGAAAAACTCTACCACAAAATACTTGCAAGAGGATATATGAAAACCTCAAGGGCAATGTTTGTGGTTGGAGATAGGTTTGTTATAGATGGTCTTATAAACCTTTTGAACTTCATTTACTTCCGTGTGGTTAAGTTCCTTTGGATAAAGCTGGATGTTTTTACTGTTGATCTGTTCGTAAACGGTGTTGCCAAGCTTTCCTTTAGGTTTGGTAGAAACGTCAGCCTAATCCAAACTGGTCTTCTAAATAACTACGTAGCCTTTCTGTTTTTGGGTTTGGTGGTGTTGATAGCTATCATTATCTACTTTATGGAGTGAGCCATGGATTGGGCAAGTATTCCGTTCATACCTCTTAGTATGATTTTGCCCCTTGTGGGAATATTGCTTATAGTGTTTTTGGAGGAGAGATCCTCTAAGTGGATCGCTTTAATCTTTTCTGGTTTGACTTTGATTGTTTCTCTGATATCCCTTTTTTACTTTGACTTTTCAAAATCCCATAAGGTGCAGTTTTATCACGAACTTGTGCTAATTGAGGAACTAAACCTAAAGCTCGCCCTCGGTGCAGATGGTCTTTCATACCTTATGTATATTCTAACCACTCTTGTTTCTTTTGTTGCCATCAGTTGGTCTTTGAGGGATCATCAGATAAACCATAGGCTGAAAGAATACTACGCCTGGTTTTTATTGTCTGAGGCCACTCTTGTGGGTGTATTCACCAGCTGGGACCTAATAGTTTTCTACGTTTTTTACGAGCTAACCCTAATTCCTATGTTCTTTGTGATAGGTATATGGGGCTATAAGCTCAGGCTATACTCCGCCTATAAGTTCTTTATCTACATTTTCGTCTCTTCATTGTTTTTGCTTTTGGGCATAGTTAGCCTTTCTGTGCACCACTACAAACAGTTTGGTAAATTTTCGTTCTCATACTTTGAGCTTTTGAAAAATCAGTATGACCTGGCTTTTGGTGTATTTCTATTTTTACTCTTCTTTATAGCCTTTGCGGTAAAGACCCCTATAGTGCCTTTTCACACCTGGCTTCCTGACGCGCACGGTGAAGCTCCCACTGCTGGCTCTGTAGTACTCGCAGCCATACTTTTGAAGATGGGAACCTATGCCCTTCTTAGGTTTAACATAGGCTTATTCCCAAAGGAATCTGTTTTCCTTATGCCCCTACTCGTCCTTTGGGGCATAGCGACCATAGTCTTTGCCTCTTGGTTTACCATCAGTCAAAACAATGTAAAGCGTTTTGTTGCCTATTCTTCAGTAAGCCATATGGGTTTTGTGGTGGCTGGTATGTTCCTTCTGAACAAAGAAGGACTAAGAGCGAGCATTATTGAAATGTTTGCCCATGGTTTGACCTCTGCCTCTTTGTTTATGATGGCGGGCTTTATCTACAACAGATTGCACAGCTTTAACATGCATGCCCTTAGGGGAAGCATAAGGTTTATGCCTGTCTTTGCCTTTTTGGTAGGCATAACCGCCTTCTCTTCTATGGGTCTTCCCGGAGGCTCCTCCTTCTGGGGGAAGTTTCTTACAATCATGGGAGCTAAGGAATACACCCTCCAGCTTGCACTGTTGGTAATCGCCGGTGCCTTCTTCAGCGTGCTTTACATGCTCTATCTTATGAAAACTCTTTACTTGGATACAAAGGAAGAGGGAAGGCTTGTTCATTTTGTAGATGTTAGGGGGTTCAAGCTTTTGGCTTTCCTTTTAGTGGTTCTTCCCATGTTTTTGGTTGGTCTCTTTCCTTTTCTGTTTTTCTCTTTCTTTGATGCATACATAGACACGGTCTTAAGCCAATTAGTGAAAGTTGCAGGGGGGATTTCATGGAGATAAAGAGCCTCATTTCCATTGAGTATCCAAACCTTGCCTTATTCTTCCCAGAACTAATAGTTTTAATAACCGGTTTTATTCTTTTCACCTTAGACATTATCCTTAAGAGGATCTCGCACTCCTTGGCTATTGGCATAAGTATTATGGGCTACCTCATCGCTCTTTTATACATACTGCTAAACTTTGACCTTAAAGGCGAAACTTTTTATAACCTCTATGTGAGAGATCAGTTTTCTTCACTCCTTCAGGTATTTATGATACTCCTAACCATAGTCCTGCTGGCTTTTACGTATGAGTATCAGAAGTTTAAAAGGTCAATTTACAGTGAGTTTTACTACATACTTTCTTTCTCCCTGTTGGGCGGTATGATCCTTGCAAGCTCATACAACCTTCTGCTTATATACATCGCCTTAGAGGCTGTTTCTGTTTCTTTTTACATAATGACCGCCCTTCAAAAAAGGGACTTCAATTCAAAAGAAGGAGCCTTTAAGTATCTTATCCTTGGAGGACTAAGTATTGCCTTAGCCTCTTATGGGGCAGTTTTTCTTTATCTTTACGGTGGCTCTATGGACCTTAGGCAAATACTGCACCTTGACGGTCCCAACAAGGAGTTGCTAATACTTGGTCTTATCCTCTTTCTCTTTGGCTTTGCTATAAAGATAGGTGTAGTTCCCTTTCACTTTTGGCTTCCTGATGCCTATCAGGGAGCTCCCACTCCTATAACTGCCTACATGGCAAGCGTGGGAAAGATAGCCTTCTTTGCGCCTGTTATTAGGATAATGCCTTTAGTTCAGGAGAGCTTTCATAAGACTTGGGTTATAACTTTGGCTGTTCTTGCAGTGATCACCTTCTTGTATGGGAATGTGGTAGCCTTGGTCCAAAAGGATGTGAAGCGTATGCTGGCATACTCCTCTATAGCCCACTCTGGCTTTATACTTGCGGGTATTTCTGTGGCAGAAACCATAGGACTCAAGGCTGTTGTATATTTCTTACTCGCTTACTCCATAATGGGTATGCTTAGCTTTTTGGTTTTGGCAGTCCTTGAGCGCAGTGGTGCATGGGAAAATCAAATACAGGAGTTCAGCGGTCTTAGACTTTCTCAGCCCTTTTTGGCGCTTGTGTTTGCGGTAAGCCTCCTTTCTCTACTGGGAGTTCCTCCTACGGTAGGGTTTTTCGTAAAGGCTCTTGTTTTTATGTCCCTATCCTTTGAAGCTCTCTGGTGGGTAGCCATCCTAATGATAGGAGGAGTGGGTATATCAACAGGTTACTATCTTAGGTTGGTAGTTCTAATGTACATGAAGGAAGAGGAAAAGAAGTTAACATTCAACCCCACGGGTTTTGAGAAGCTATCCATGGCTATCATGGCACTTTCCCTAATAGTTCTTGGCATTCTTCCTATGATACTTTGGAATTACATAAGCCCTGTCTCAGAAATGCTGTTTGGGAGGTAGATTGATGGATTATTTGGGATTCCTTGTTTTTGCCTTTGTCATGCTTGGCATTGCGTTGCTTATGGTATTTCTAAATTACCTTCTTGGTCCAAAAGCACCTTCTTCTTTGAAAGACTATCCTTACGAGTGTGGTGTGCCACTCTACGATAAGTCCGCCCAAACTACCTTCCATCAGGGTTATTACCTTTTGGGTTTATTGCTTTTGCTCTTTGACATAGAAGCTGCCTTTCTCTTTCCCTGGACTGTTGTATATAGATATTTGGGGATCTTTGGGTTTGTGGAAATGTTTTTGTTTATTTTCATACTGACCTACGGGCTTTTGTATGCTTGGCGTAAAGGTATGCTTGATTGGCAGTTTGAGGAGGAATACATTGATTAGTTCTTAGGAGGTAAGCGATGCCTTGGGCTAAAGAAGAGGATTTTATTGAGTTAAAGAAAAGATTTTCAAGCTTAGAGATTGAAGTAAAGCCTACTATCACAAACCTTCACATATCAAAGTCTGAGCTTATAGAACTTTTAAAAGCACTCAAAGAAGAAAAAGGCTACAAGCTTTTCATAGATCACTCGGTGGTGGATTTTCCAGACAAATCTCCACGCTTTCAGGCTTTTTACATCCTTTACAACGTGGATGAAAGAAAGAGGATTGTTGTAAAAACTTGGACGGATGGAACTCTGCCTTCTATTGAAAAGCTCTGGTTTGCGGGGAAATGGGCAGAAAGGGAATGCTATGATATGTTCGGCATCATATACGAAGGGCATGAAAATCTAGTAAGGGCCTTTATGTGGGAAACTTATCAGTATCATCCTCTGAGGAAGGACTTTCCCTTGGAGGGTTATGCCAATGATTATCTCCCATCTTTAAACGAGGTTCTTTGGGGTGACAACCTGCAGGGGCTTATGAACTACGATAAAATGCACACTCCAGTGCCTACTTTGGAAGACCTTGAGATAACGGAAAAGAAAAGGTTAAAGAAAAAGGCACAGCTTGTTTTAAACTGGGGACCTTTGCATCCTGGTACGCACGGAACGATGTGGTTTCTGTTTGACTTAGAGGGTGAGAGGGTTGTCCAGTGCGATGTGATCCTGGGACAGCTTCACAGGGGAGTGGAAAAGCTTGCAGAAAACGAGATGTATAACCAGTTTTTGGTCTATACCGACAGGATGGACTACATATCCGCTCTTTGCTCCAATCAGGCTTGGGTTGTTGCGGTAGAAAGACTTTTGGGTATAGAGGACTTAGTTCCCGAAAAAGCAAAGTATATAAGAACCATGATGTCAGAGCTTCAGAGAATAAACTCCCACCTTCTTTGGCTTGGCACCTACGCTTTAGACATAGGAGCTCTTACCATCTTTTTGTATGCTTTCAAGGAAAGGGAAAAGCTTATGGACATAATAGAGGGTATTACGGGTGCAAGGCTTACTATAAGCTATCCGAGGGTGGGCGGGGTTAGGATGGATCTACCAGAAGGAGCCCTTGAGGTGATAAAAGCCTTCGTAAAGAGGTTTCCAAAAGAGCTAAAGGACTGGGAGACCATACTTAGCAGGAACAGAGTATGGCTCAGGAGGAATACTGGAGTGGGTGTGGTTAACAGGGAAGATGTTTATTTTTACGGATTGACCGGTGCGGTGGCAAGGGGCTCTGGCATTCCTTACGACATCAGAAAGTTTGAACCATACGATGCCTATCCTTGGGTAGAGTTTGACATTCCGGTGGGTGAAAACGGCGATGTTTACGACAGGTATTTGGTAAGACTGGAGGAAATGCGTCAAAGTCTAAGAATCATAGAGCAATGCGTAAGCAAGCTTGAAAATATGCCCAAGTCTGCACCATTCTTTGCAGAATCTCCAGATCCAAAGAAACTGAAGCTTTCTTTGGACGGCATAGGGCTAAAGGTTCCAGAAGGCGAGATATACTCCTCTGGTGAGAACCCAAGGGGTGAGCTTGGGTTTTACATATACTCTACCGGCGGTGTAAAGCCTTACAGAGTAAAGATAAGGCCAGGTTCTATGTATAACCTCTGCGTCTATCCAAAGCTTATGAAGGACAGGGTCATTGCGGATGCGGTGGCAGTGTTGGCAAGTTTGGACCCAGTGGTTGGTGAGATAGACAGATGATGTGATAAACTAATTAAGCCTTTTTGGAGGTGCCGATGGAAGGACTCCTTGCCCAGTTAATAATAATAGGCGCCAAAATATTGGTTATATTAGCTGTGGTGCTTGGTTTGGGAGCTTATCTTACGCTTGTAGAAAGAAAAGTAGCAGCTCACATCCAAAGAAGACCCGGTCCTATGGTGGTGGGTTGGCACGGACTGCTTCAACCTCTAGCAGATGGGCTAAAGCTTATAACCAAGGAAGATATCTTTCCAAGGTCTGGCAATAGGTTTTTATACAACTTAGCGTTGGTGTTAGCTTTGGTGCCTGCAGTTTTGGTTTTTGCAGTGGTTCCCTTTGGCCCAGAGTTTGAGGTCTTTGGCCTAAAGGTCAAGCCCATTCTTACAGACGTAAACGTGGGACTTTTGCTGGTCTTTGCCCTCGGTTCAATGGCAGTTTACGCCATAGCCTTGGCAGGTTGGGCATCCAACTCCAAGTATGCTCTAATAGGCAGTATGAGAAAGGCGGGGATCATAGTTTCCTATGAAGTAGTTATAACCTTTGCGGTAATGGGTCCAATAATACTGGCTGGCACACTATCCACATACGAGATAGTGCAAAATCAAATAGAGCAAAAATTATGGTATTTATGGGTTCAGCCCATAGCCTTTGTGATATACCTTTTTGCTCTTTTGGCAGAAACAGGAAGGGTGCCCTTTGACATTCAGGAAGCAGAAGCAGAGCTGGTAACTGGCTTCACTGTAGAATACGGGGGCATAAAATTCGGTCTCTTTCCGTTGGTGGAGTGGTATGTAGAAGTGCTTTCTCTTTCTGCCATAGGGGTGGTGCTGTTCTTAGGCGGATGGTCTCCTATTAACATTCCCTTCGTTGGGTTTGTAGACCCTCTTTTTTTCTTGGGACCATTGTCTCCATTTGTGTGGTTCGTTTTAAAGGTGGGACTTTTGTTCCTCTTTGTTCTGTGGCTTCATTGGACCCTTCCAAGATACAGAATAGACCAGATTACAGAGACCGCATGGAAAGTAATGCTTC
>CAZZKD010000082.1:0-5840 GCA_964655095.1 uncultured Thermocrinis sp. | reverse complement strand
CAATGGAAGGAATCCCTTGCAGGGTTAAAAGCTCTGTCAAGTTCTGAGAGTAGCCCCTGCTTTGCCTTGTCTTGGAAGGTTCTGCCTGTTGAAGGTGGGGGGGATGTGGATGAGGAGAGCAGTAGGGTTAGTCCCCTTTGGCTTTGGAGGGACTATATCCAGGAATACTGGGTGAATAATTGGACAAAACCATCTTAGCAATGCCTCTTATACCTAAGATTAGAGTGCTAAAAGCAGCTCTTTCTTTCTTGTTCATTCTCTTACTCTTTCCTTCTCTTTCTCTTTCTAAAGTACAACTGATCTCTAATTATCCCCTACCCAAAAACAATTTAGAAGATTTTTTGAATGAAGAAAACTATTCCACAATCGTAGAAATTCTAAAAAGTTTGGATGAGGTGAAGGATGTAAGCGTGGAGGAGAAGGATGGAGATGTAATAATAAAGGTGGAGAGGTATCCAATACTGAAAGAAGTAAAAATAAAAGGGAACATGGCAATCTGGAAAGAAGAAATACTAAACTACTTAACCTTTTATGAAGGCACAGCGTTAAAGGAAACTGATGCACAATTTATAGAAAACAAACTAAGGGAACTCTACAGAGAAAGAGGATTCTTTGAGATGCAGGCGAAGGTCACGCTTGCAATTGATGAATTTGGTTTTGCCAAGATTGATATAAACATAAAGGAGGGTGATGTATTTTTCCTTGGAGGTGGGATATACAAGGGTTCAAGCTTGGATACTGATTTCTTAGATGAAAAACTGGGGTTAATAAAAGGCAGGGTAGCTAAGGAAGAGGAGCTTTCCAAGAAGATCTTTGATTTGCAGGAAGTGTACTTAGATTTGGGCTTCTGGGACAGTTATGTATACTACGAAGGCTTGCAAAAGGTTAGTATGGATAAGCCTTTTTTAAACGTCCTTATGCCCACTGATCCTAAAATCAAAACGCGCCCACTAAAACTGGTAGGATCATTGGTGGAAGGTTTTAAAAACTTTTTTAGCCATCCTATAAGTACGTTAAAAGCTATTGCAGGTAAGGGTAAACTTGCTTACCCCGTGTTTTTCGTGTTTGAGGGGAGAAGGTATGAGATCTTTTTTGAAGGAAATCAATTTTTCAGCTACGAAGAACTTTTAAAAATATCCAACTTGCGGGAGATGGGAGTGGATTTACTTTCCTTGGAGGAAGCTAAGGATAGAATAAGAAAAGCTTACCACTCAAAAGGCTTTTTCGATGTGGAAATTAGTTATGATCTTGAAGGGGAAAAAGTATCCTTTTACATAAAAGAAAACAGAAGATATCTGGCATTTATAGATGGTATATATACAGATTATGATGAAGAATCTTTAAAAAAACGCCTTGAAGATATGCTGAAAGAACTGAAGAGACAGGGCTATAATCTTGCAGAGGGCCATATTAAAAGGGATGTAGATAAAGAAAGAAAACTTATTAGTGTTTCCTTTGAAATAGTTAAAGGAAAAAAGCAAATATTAAAGCAAATTTCCTACATTGGTGAGGATAAACAAATAAGCAAAATATTCCAAGAGGTAAACAGGAAACTTCCGGCTGTCTACGATTCTTCTGTGATAGAACAGCTAAATACAAAGCTCGGTAGGTATCTTGAAAGCAAAGGCTATATGGAATGGACCTATGATGTGGATGTTCGTTTGGAAGAGGATGAAGATAACATCCTTTACTCATATGCTTACAAGGTTATTAAGGGTCCCAGGTATAGATCAGGCTTGGATTTATACTACGGTGCAAACATAACCAACAGAAGAGAGTTATCTTACATGACAGTTAAGGAGGATTTTTATACAGAAAGAGCTTTAGATGAAACCTTGTATAACTTTATAACGAGCAATTCCTTTGTTGGAGTTAGGGTAGACACCTTTTTAGACAAGGATAGAAAGCAAGTTCATAGACTGATTAAACTTCAGGAGGATAAAAGGGGATTTTACAGCTTTGAGCTTGGATACAACACGCAGGATGGCTTAGTCCTGGACTTATCCGCCGGTCTTAAAAATCTGTTCGGAATTGGTCTGAAAGCTACCACCGATTATAAACTCACAGAAAAAAGAGAAACCTATAGTTTTACTCTTGAAGACCCCTTTCTCTTTACAAGAAGCCTTTGGTTTAAAAGTAGCATTTTCAAAGACTATCAGGAACACAAATCTTATAACCTAAATACAGAAGGTTTCAACTTAAGCGTAGGATACAGGATAACCAGGTGGACCTCCATTGGTCCAGTTTTTTCTGTTGCAAACAACCAATTCTTAGGAACGAGTATCACAATTAACAAATACGGGCTCTTTTTACTAAGGGAGTATAAGGATGACGTTTTTAGTCCTAAGCGTATCCACTATAATAACTTGAGTTTTTTAAAAGCATACGGAGACTTTAGCTACACAAAGCTTGAACTCTCTACCTTCTACCTTATACCAATAAGATCAAATTTAAACTTGAGCTTTAAAGTTTCAGGTGGCACAGCCCAAGGTCAGGTGCCTATATTTGATAGATATTTTCTTGGAGGTTTTAGGGATCTGAGGGGATACTCCTTTGAGGAAATAGGGCAACCAAACGGTGGTAAATCCTTTGTCTTTGGTAGGCTTGAATTGGAATTACCCTTAAAGGGCCCCTTTGTGGCGGTCCCGTTCTATGATGTGGGAGGAGTGAGCTCTTCCCATACTATTCCAGTTGATATAAAGCATAGCTTTGGCCTTGGAACAGGTGTGAGAACACCTATAGGTCCTGTAAGGTTAGACTTAGCCTTTCCTGGAGAGGAAAATTTTTTGAAGAAATTTAAGTTTTATTTATCCATCGGCTATGTTTACTGACAACATCCTCAAGGAAGTTAATGAACTCATCTTTAATGTCTTCCCTTTTTAAGGCAAAGTTTACTAAAGTAGTTAGATATCCCAGGGGCGAACCTGTGTCATAGACGTTGGCTTTCAGTTTTATAGAATAAACTGCTTCATCCTCAAGTAAAAGTTTTATAGCATCCGTTAGTTGAATCTCTCCTCCTTTACCTATTGGTGTTACTTTTAGCTTCTCAAAAATCTTTGGGGTGAAGAGATACCTACCCACTATGGCAAGATTGGATGGGGCTTCCTCTTCCTTAGGCTTTTCCACTAAGTCCTCTATAAGGCAAATATCCTCCTCTATTGGCTTTACCGACACAATGCCGTATTTGCTTACCATCTTTCTATTCACTTCAAAAACTGCTATAACACTTTTCCCAAAACGCTCGTATATTTCTATCATCCGTTTTATTATGTTTTCCTCACCATCAATGATTATATCTCCAAGGGCTACTATAAAAGGCTCATCACCCACAACAGGCTCTGCAACAAGAACCGCGTGACCTAAACCCAGTTGTTCTTTTTGTCTTATGTATATAGGGTTTGTTAGTCTGCTAAATTCTCTTATGTTGTTCAGTAAGTCATGCTTACCCATCTGTTCTAAATGCTTTTCAAGATCAGTGTTTATGTCAAAGTGATGCTCTATAGGTCTTTTGTGCCTTCCTGTTACGAAAATAATGTTTTCCACACCTGCATGGAGGCACTCTTCTACTATAAACTGGACCACTGGCTTGTCAATGATTGGAAACATTTCCTTAGGCATAGCCTTTGTTGCTGGTAGAAATCTTGTCCCCCACCCAGCCACTGGCAAGACAGCCTTTCTTATCATAAATTTGTATTTTAACACAGAGGAGGGAAATAAGATAGTGGAAGGTTTTATAGATAATATGTCAGGTTACGTTAACGGCGGTTTATCAGTAGAATTTTACGATGGAAGAGTAATAGGAGAGGGCAAGTGTAGAGTTGTGATAAAGCATCCAAAGGTAATTAAGGATATACTCAGAGATCCAGAAATGGGCTTTGGTGAGCATTACATGAAGGGAAATATTGAGGTCAAGGGTAGTTTAGAGGATTTACTTTGTGGATGTATGAGGTATTTTAGCAACAAAAAGAAGTTTTCAGAATCTAATTTATTAAGATTAATTCTTAGGTTTTTCGGAATATTGAAGTATATAGAGACAAAAGAGGTTCAAAGACACTATGATTTGGGAAACGATTTTTACAGTCTTTGGCTTGATGATTCCTTAACTTATTCCTGTGCCTTTTTCAGGTCCAAGGATTCTACCTTAGAAGAAGCTCAGCAAGAAAAGAGGAGAATAATATACGAAAAACTACAGCTAAAAGAGGGAGACAGATTGCTGGACATAGGATGTGGGTGGGGATCTATCATCCTTGAAGCGGCAAAGCTGTATGATATAAAGGCAGTTGGGATAACGGTTTCTAAACAGCAGTACGATTATGTGAAAGAGAAGATAAAGGAATATGACTTAGGGCGAAAGGTTGAGGTATATCTCCTTCACTACGAGGATTTACCTAAGCTAGGGCTGAAGTTTAACAAGATAGTATCAGTGGGTATGTTTGAACACGTAGGAAAAGGAAGGCACAGAAGATTTTTTGAAATTGTTTCAAGTGCTTTAGAGGATGGGGGCTTATTTTTGCTTCACACCATAGGTAAGGTGCATCCCTCCTCCCAAAGCAGATGGATAAGAAAGTATATATTTCCTGGAGGATATCTTCCTTCAATAGAGGAGGTGCTAAGAGCTATAATAGGCTTTGACTTCAACTTGATAGATTTGGACGACTGGAGGATTCATTATTATTTCACCCTAAAGGAGTGGTTAAGGAGGTTTTATCAGGTTAGCCAATATGTAATAGAAAAATACGGTCAGAACTTTTTTAGAATGTGGGAGTTGTATTTAACCGCTTCTGCTGTTTCTTTCTACACCGGCAGTAACCATCTGTTTCAATTCCTTTTCTCCAAGGGTGTGGTAAATGATTATCCTGTAATGAGAAGAGTTTTTCATGAACCTTTGTTTGTTTTCTGAAGCTCTCCTAAGCCACTTTTTAAGAATTCTCTGACGAACTTATCTTCGTATGTTAGAACCTCACGAGGTGTGCCTATAAATACCACCTGACCATCCTTTATTATCATTATCCTATCCGAGATACTAAAGGCGGAGACCATATCATGGGAAACCACTAAAGCGGTAGATAGTGTTTTATCTCTTAAGTCAACAATTAGCTTGTCTATTAACCTGCTAGTAATGGGATCCAAGCCGGAGGTTGGTTCATCGTAAATGATAAGCTTTGGCTCTGTTGCAATAGCACGAGCTATTCCTACCCTCTTTTTCATCCCTCCCGAAAGTTCAGAAGGATAAAGTTCTAGCGTTTCTTCTCCTAAACCTACCATTTTTAAATACTTCAGCGCTATATTTTTTAGATCCTCTTCCTTTATGCGTAAACGTTCAAGGTAATAGAAAACCACATTTTCCCAAACTCTAAGACTATCAAAAAGGGCAGCACCTTGAAATACGTATCCAATATTCTTTCTCAGCTCGTTTAGTTCTGTAGAGCTTAAAGCTGTTATATCCTTGCCAAAGACCTTAATCTGTCCACTGGTGGGCTTTAGGAGACTAACTATGCATTTGGTTATGGTGGTTTTACCACTTCCACTCCCCCCGAGTATGGTGAATATCTCCCCCTCTCTAACATTAAATGTAACATCCTTAAGTATTTGCCTTCCTTCTATAACTAAGCTAAGATCCTTAATTTCTATGGCAAAGTCTTTGTTGGGGCTGTTTGAAAAATCCCTCATTGGGACGTCCCCCCAACCTCTAAGGGAACTAACCTTCTCCTCACCCTGTTCCACGCCCCTTCCACCAGTAAGGGCTTCAGAGGGGAAAGGTCCCTTGGTAGAACCTTTCCAAGAACAGGGAAGAGGAGGGCTACCCTCAGAACTTGCCAAGCACTTTGAGAGACTTTTTT
>CAZZKD010000081.1:0-6959 GCA_964655095.1 uncultured Thermocrinis sp. | reverse complement strand
GATGATGCAAAGGAGAATGAGGAAATAAAGGGCATACTTGTAAAATTCTCAAAGGGTGTACCAGTATTATCTTTCCAAAGGTATTTAAGCGAAAGGTTGTATGGATTTCTTAAATCGGCTTATGAGAAGGGTAAATTCGTGGAAGGCAGGGTAGAAGAAGTGCTGGAGAATGAATACAAAGTGAATGTTAGCGGGCTTAAAGCAATTCTACCTAAACAGGAAGCCAGACGAGGTCTGAGGAAGAATGCAAGGGTAATAGCAAAAATTAAGGAGCTTTCAGTATCAAAAAGTGGTGTTAATATTGTTTTGAGTGAGAAAGATTTCATAGAACAGCTTAGAAAAAAGAGGAAGGAGCGACTACTCGCTAAATTAAAGGTTGGAGATGTAATAGATGGAAAGGTTATAAAAATAGATCCAGAAAAAGGTATAACACTGTTGGTAAAGAATATACTAAGAGCATTTTTACCAAAGGAAGAATTATCTTGGGGTAGGGACAAAAATCCTTATAACTATACTGAAGTAGGAGAAAGACTAAAGGTAAAAGTAAAAAGAATTCCAAAAGACGGAGAATTTATCTTTGTAAGCCTTAGAGAATTGAAAGGTAATCCGTGGGATAAAGCTAAGGAACTCATAAACAAGGGACAGATCCTCACTGGTAAAGTAACAGATATAACAGACAAAGGAGTATTAGTGGAGGTTTTAGAAGGAGTGGAGGGCTTTGTTCCAAAGGATGAGGTAGCGGACGATAACAAAATGCCGAAGAAGTGGGACACGGTCAATGTTAAGGTTTTGGAATTTGAGCCCAAACATAGAAAGCTTATTCTTAGCATAAAAAGGACCCTCCCAAAACCTTGGGAAGAATACTTGAAGAAACATCCAGTGGGAAGCAAGATAAAAGGTAAAGTTGAGAAGTTTGAAAGTGCATCTGCAATAGTAGACCTGGAAGGAGTGAAGGGTATAATTCACAGAAGTGATCTTTCTTGGCTAAAGCCAGGCAGGGTGGAAGAAGTGCTCACAATTGGGGAAGAGAGGGAGTTTGCAGTTTTAGGGCTTGAAGGTAAATACATAAAACTTGGAATAAAACAGCTACAGGATAACCCTTGGGATACTTTTGTTAAAAAGTATAAGGTTGGAGATAGGGTTAAATTGAAGGTAACTTCCATACATCCCTTTGGAGCCTTCTTGGAGTTTCCAGAAGGATTAGAGGGATTGCTCCCTCTATCGGAAATCGATAATATAAAAAATATAAAAGTTGGGGACGAGGTAGAAGTGCGTATAATTGACATAACCCCCAATTCAAAAATAACCTTAAGCGCAAAAGAGGAGAAGAAAACGGAAGAAATTATCAACGAGGGCTCTGAAAGCGGGTTTACCTTAGGGGAGCTTTTAAAGAAAAAGATGAAGTTATGAATATGACAAAAAAGGATATAATACAGAGATGTCATGAAAAAATGCCTGTTTTCTCTAAATCGTTGATTGAAAAAGCTTTAAACCTTCTGCTTAAGGAAGTAAGCCTAAGCTTAAGTAGGGGTGAAAACGTTAAAATAAATGGCTTTGGCACTTGGAAAAGAGTAAAAGTAAAAAGAAAAAACAAAAAAGGGTTTGGTGTTAAGCTCAAACTTAGTAGGAAATTGCTAACGTACTTGAATACTTCAGAGGTGGGTACTAAAATAAGAAAGTAACGGGGTGTGGCGCAGGTGGAAGCGCGCTGGCATGGGGGGCCAGAGGTCACGGGTTCAAGTCCCGTCACCCCGATTCTTAAAGGAGTAGATCATGAACGTACATTTCAAACCGACGGAAGAGAATACGGAGGTATTGATCTTAAGGGTATTTCTAAAAGGCGTGGATATATTGGGTGGTTTGCAGAATCTGGTAGAGCACAAAATTGCAAACTGGCTTCCCTCACTCCTCATAGCTTGTTATACTGTAGTTTTGAAAGAAGAGCATATGAAGACAGAACAAGAAATAGCTCAGCAGTTGAATATTACCCTTCAAACAGTAAAGAACATTTTAAGAGCTGAACCGTCAAAAGCCACCATGGGAGTGATTACGGCAGAGGGAGTTTCAGAAAAGGAAGGAAAGGATATGAACATCCAGACCGCAGGAAGCGTAGCAAAAATAGCCTACAGACTAATAAAAAATGGTTTAGACGACGTTAGACTATCACTAGAACTCTCTAAAAGTCTTGTGAAAGCCTTGGATATAACCTGGGCGTACTTAATTCTGAAAAAGTTAAAATGGAATGACTTTCCTATAGAGTCTCCTCAGGATATAAAGGAAAAAGTTAAAAAAGTTTACATAAAGGGAAGATTGGCGGAAGAGGTCCTAGAGGAACTTGATTATCCCATAAACACTCCTTTGGATTTAATAAAACTCATAAAAGAAAACTTGAAAATGTATGGACTTGAATGAAGTATATCGGATATGCACTGTTATTTATTCTGTTTATCTATTTTGTATTCGTAAAGCCCTATATAATACTTTATAAAGTTGAACTAAAACTTGAGGGACCTGAAATAAACCTGAAGGAAAGGAGCTTTGGGTTAAAAGAGCTGTTATTCTTTATCCCCAATTTGGGAAATAAAACCTACTTTTTGAGATTGAAGGATCTAATTCTCTATGAGAACCAGTTGAAAGTAAAGGAGGTTTCCATCATTATAGTGTCATTGAAGACCACCGAAAAGCCTTTTGATTATGATTTTACAAATTTAACCACGTTTCTGAATAGATTAAACATAAGTTTAGATAAAGCTTACATTTCTGTAAATTCACCACCCAGTTCTAAAAGCATAACTGTATTCGTAGGCAATACTCATTTGAACAACAGGAAATTATTAGCCGAGAGCGGGGCAGTTGCCTATTACATAAGAAGAGGTAAATCAGATAGAGTTGAAGTGCTGGTCAAAGAAGCTTATTTGAATGGGCCTATCTTTAATCTGGTATCTGCAGAGGTCATAGGTGAGAAGTACTTTTTTAACCTAAACGGGAGCTGGAGAGGAAGGAAAGGGAACTTTATCGCCACAGGTTTTATAAAGAAGTCCTCCGGTAGAGCTTATAGCATTGACCCTATCAACATTAAAGCTAAAGGCTATATAGATCACACCAGCATAAAAGCGGATTTAGAGCTTCAGACGGACAACCTTAAAATAAAGGACAAGTTCTACACAGATCTGAAAGGAAGTGGAAAGTATACCTACGTATTGGGGAAAAAGAACCAGATCTCACTTAGCCTTGATGGCAATGGTATAAGAGGAAATTTGGAATACGACTTTGACAATGGAACGCTTAAGTTAGCGCTGGATAGATTAGCTATTGATGAAAGTTTATTTTCTGTTGAGAGGAAAATTTCAGGGTTTTTTTCTGGAAATGTTTTTGCTAATCTCATAGAAGAAAACATAAAATTGGATGGAAACATCCAAAGTTTGGCGGTAGATAATATAAACCTTAAAACAGCAAGGGTAAAGTTAGAAGCCCGCTACGGTCAAGGAGAGGAGGGTGAAATAGAGTTTACTTCTGAAATGTTTTATATCAAGGGTAGGTTTTATGGAAGGGATTTTATAGGGAAGCTAAGTGTAAAAGGCTTTCCGTATTGGGACGATAGGCTGAGTGCGACGATTTTTTATGAAGGGGATCTATCCTACCTAAGGGGTGATCTACAGACCACAGGGGATGGTTCCGCTCTGAATATTTCTGTATACGGTAGAAAGATGGGAAATTTAACATTCAACTTAAGCCTTAAAAATTCCGGCTATCAGATTGTAGGAAAGGGTAATGGCTTTCAAGTAAGTGGTGAGGGAACCATCACCGAAAGGGTTTTTAGGGGTAAAGTAGATTTAGAGGGATTTAGTTGGAAGGAGAAGGATTTAGAAGTCTCAGATGTAATAGGTCAGATATTTATTCAGGCTGATGGACAAAAAGTCAATTTAAACGGTAAACTTGAAGGGAAAGCAAAAAGCGAGGGCTTAGAACTGCAGACTCTATCAGAGTTTTACCTTAATAGGCTGGACGGGAAACTTGGGGGAGAATTTGTTAGCGAGCTGAAAAACGTAAAGTATAGAGATTTTGAATTAAAGAACGGTTTGTTGAGGGGAATGATCAAAGACGAGGACGTAACCTTCAGCTATACAATAGAAGAAAAACTAAAGGGTTCAGGGAAGGTCTCTCTTAGAGACTTTAGCTTCCACACTCAAGGAAAGTGGCAAGGGGAAATAAAAGGAAGCTTATTAAGACTGTCTTATGCGTTGCAGGGAGCTGGTAGTAAGTTTATCAAAGGAAGCATCAAAGGAGAGGCTGAAATCAGAGGTTTCTTAGTCCCTATATATGCTAGCTTAGAAATTAGAGAAGGTAAAATAAACGCATCTTTCAGGGAATTCAGAACTCAAAAAGGGATACTAATTGTGGACTTTGGGAAAATAGATTTAGAAGATGGAAAGCTAAACTTTGGAGGAGCAAGCGTTAAACTTAACTCTGAAGAGATAATCATGCTCTCTCCTGCGGAAGGTTCCTTTGACCTTAAGACGAGGAAGGCTGAAATACCCGCAATCAATATACAAGGCTATGCTTACGGACAAGCCCGAATTCTTTACAGTTCAACCTCTGGTTTTAATTTGGTTTCCGAAGGTAGCATTGATCTTGGAAAGTCTTCCAAACTAATTCGGAGCAAGACTCAAACTACACTTATAGGCAACCTCTACTACTACATAAACACGGACGGAACAAAGCTGAACATCGCCCTTTTGTCAAAAGAACCAATTGAGCTTAGATCCAGGTACTTAGGTACACCGTTCTTAGGAAATGCTTACTTTTTTGGAGATGGGAGCATATTCAAGGGATCTATGAACTTTGCATGGAATGGATCTTCTTTCAAAATAGAAGCACAAGGAACAGAGAGAAAACTAACGGCAGATTTTAGCTTGGACAGGATTCCCATAATATACAACGACGCTAACCTCAAAGGAAATGTGCTCTTAAAAGGTAAGGGATATTTGGAAACAGATTATCAGAACTTTAGGTTAACTTCGGAACTTAGCTTGGGGGGCATAGTATTAGTGCGAAGTTTTCCAAAGCAAAAAAAAGATAGGAAAGAAGAATTTCGCGAAAGGATAACCCTTGACCTAAAAATTTCTTCCTATGAGTCTCTCAGAGTATACCTGCCGGAAGGATACATTTACGGCTTCTTAGATGGGTATATAAAAGGTAAATTAAACTACCCTGATTACAAAATTAAATTTTCCCTCTCTGGTGGAGAGCTGAAGTATTTCAATAGAAAATTCCACGTCAAATCGGGTAGTTACGAATTTGGTAAAAAAGAAGATGAAATAAACCTTACTATAGCCTCTTCATTACCTGAATATGTAGCCCTAATAGACCTAAAAGGCAACCCAGATTATCCTAAGGTTTTGCTAAGGTCTGAGCCTCCAAAGGAGTCAAGACAGATACTGGCCGATTTGATATCGGGCGAGGGGAGGACAGAGGGCTTAATCTCTCTCGAAGATGTACTGGCTTCCCAGATACTCCAAATGGGAGCCCTTGCAAAGGGTTTGGAGAGAATGTTAGGCACTGAAGTAAGCATCTCCGTATCTCCTCAAATTGGTAGCTCTGGAGAAGTAGGCGTTTCTACGAAAATATCAAAGGATATAACAGACAGGCTTTCGGTGGAATATCAGCAAAGCAGCTTAAAGGATCCAAGAAAAAGCTACGTGGGTGGTGAAGCAAAGATATCAAGTGGCACTTCAATAGGTGGGCGTATTAATTCCGATAGGTCTAAGGAGGTTAAGTTAAGGATTAGGGGTAAATTCGGCTTTTGAATTTAGAACCCTCACATAGACCATCAGGTAGTCAAGAAAGGACAGAAGTATCAAAGAGTAACCAATGTAGAGCATTGTTTCTACGTTGAACAATACTACAAAAGGAATTGCTATACATATGTAGGCGGTAGTTAGCTTACCTAAAGGCCTGGACCTTGGTATGATCCTCTTAGTCAGAAACATGTGAATACCGCCAAGTAATATAAGCCCATCTCTCAGGAGCAAAAAGAATAATAGACTGGAAGGCACTATATGAAACTTATAAGTAAACACATATAGGGCTGTAAGTAGGAGTATCTTGTCTGCAATAGGGTCCAGAACTATACCCAAATTGGTTTCCTGTTTAAACTTTCTTGCAATGTAACCATCTATAGCATCTGTTATAGAAAGGAAAATAAACAGGGTAATGGCTTCATAAAACTCAAGAAATAACATCAAAGGACTTAACAAGAGGCGGGTCAAAGAGAGTACATTGGGCAAATTCATAAGTGTTATAATAATAAACTATACGTTGAGTGAGAAATTAACCAAGCACATAGCTTTTTCTGAAGAAGCTGTAGCCAATGGCATATCCATAAAGGTAAGCCAAAAGCGTTATACCCTTCCTCCACCCGTTGATGTAATTGAAAACCTTCTTCGGTAGGGTTTAGGGATATTATAAGTCCCTGCCCTCCAAAGGGCTTTCTAACAAGAAAACTTGCCTTTTTCTTAATTTCTCACCCAGCGTATTGTTATAATATATAATATATTTTTAATCAAAAACTCAAGGAGGGAAAAAATGGAGAGGCCCACTCCAAAGCCTGTTGAAAGAGAAGTGCCAAAGGACGAGTTTCTCGTTTCAAAGACAGACCCAAGGGGTGTTATAACTTATGCCAACAAGGTATTTATTGAGGTCTCCGGTTATACGGAGGAAGAGCTTATAGGAAAGCCCCACAACATCGTCAGACACCCTGATATGCCAAGAGCGGTTTTCAAGTTTCTTTGGGATACCATAAAGAGTGGTAAGGAATTCTGGGGGTATGTAAAGAACATGGCAAAGGACGGCTCTTACTACTGGGTCTTTGCTCATGTAACTCCCACCTTTGACGCCAGCGGAAACATCATAGGTTATCAATCTGACAGAAGGCCTGTTTCAGACAGAAGGATACTTAC
>CAZZKD010000080.1:0-4339 GCA_964655095.1 uncultured Thermocrinis sp. | reverse complement strand
CACTATAAGAACCACTTCAACATCTTCATGCCAAAGATAAGGATTCATGTAGCAGTAAATATTCCCGTGTGCTTTTTCACACACTCTTTCAATAATATTCTCCTTCAACGCATCCATTGCACAAAAGTGATCAATTAACCTACTCAACAAGTTTTCGCTCTTGCCCACATAAATTATCTTCTTCTCACAGCCTCCACTCATTGCAACTTCCCTCCTTGTTATCTTATATTATACCTGATTGCCCGATTTTGTGTTATAATTTTCATTCATATTACACCTGTCATGATATACTCGCTTATAAATTATCTTAGTCTTATAACCATAGGCATAAGCGGATTGTCAATCTTAAGTGGGCTTATATTCATAAAGCTTAAGAAAAGGGACATTCACAAGTTCTTTATGATAAACGCCTCAATCTTTGCTCTTGTTTTTGTATTACTTTATGTGATAAAGACCCTTTTGTATCCACCTCAGCCTTACACTGGTCCATACAAGGGATTATTTTTATTCATACTTTGGACACACACGATCTTAGCTATTATCAACTTTCCTCTTGCTGTGATAACTCTCAGGTATGCCTTTAAAGGACTCTTTGACAAGCACAAAAAGATTGCCCCAGTAACTGCTTTTGTGTGGCTTTACGTTGCCATTACAGGATGGATGATATACTACTTTATGCAGTGGTTAAACAAATAACATGCTTGCGGTCATAGGAGGGAGTGGGCTTTACAGGATTGACCAACTGGAAGAGGTGCAGGAAGTTAGAATAACCACTCCTTTTGGTGAGCCATCTTCTCCTATTCTGATAGGAAAGCTAAGGGGTAAAAGGATTGCCTTTTTGGCAAGACACGGACTAAATCATCAGTATAGTCCTTCTTTTGTTCCCTACAGGGCAAATCTTTGGGCTTTGAAAGAAATAGGAGCAAATAGAGTTCTGTCTATTTCTGCAGTAGGAGCCATAAACGAAAGGTTTAGACCGGGAGATTTTGTTATCATAGATGACTTTTTAGACTTTACGAAGGGCAGAGAAGATACTTTTTACCAAGGAGCGTATTCTTTGGATGTGCCTGGAGATGACAAACCAGCTGAGCTTTTGAGAAATAAGAAGGTGGTCCATGTGGATATGTCAGAGGCATACTGTCCTCAGATGAGAAGGTGTTTGATGGATGTTTTGGAAGAGCTAAAGCTGAGCTATCATCCTTCGGGTGTTTATGCTTGCACAGAAGGGCCAAGGTTTGAGACTCCAGCAGAGATAAGAGCTATAAAGATTTTAGGTGGGGATGTGGTAGGTATGACGGGCTATCCGGAAGTAGCCTTAGCAAGAGAGCTTGCAATGTGTTATGCCAGTCTGTGTGTGGTAGCAAACCCAGCGGCAGGAATTGCCAAATACAGATTAACCAGCGACGAGGTAATATCTTTAATGAAAAGCAAGGAAGAGGAAATAAAACTTATACTTAAGCTTTTTGTGGAAAGGCTTGAAGATCAAAGGACTTGCAATTGTCACAGAGCTTTGGAAGGGGCGGAAGTTTAATCTACATTTATCTTATCCTGAATCACGTAAGGCTTCGTATCTTTAGTCTGATAGTATATTCTAATTAAAAGCTCTGCTATTAAACCTGTGGATATAAGTTGAACACCAGCCAGTATGGAAAGAACGCTTAATATAAGCAAAGGTCTTCCACCAATGGATTCATCCAGAAAGATCTTTAAGAAGAGAAGGTAAAGCAGTGCAAGAAGACCTGCGCTGAGCAGAAAAAAGCCTATACTACCAAACATATAAAGAGGTTTGTTTATGTATTCGTTGAGAAACTTTACAAGCATAATGTCCAAAAGCACTCTAACTGTTCGGCCTATACCATACTTGGACTTTCCGTAGATCCTTGGGTGATGTTTTACTGGAACTTCCGTTATCTTTGCTCCCTTTCTTTTTGTAAGGGCGGGTAAAAACCTGTGCATGTCTCCAAAAAGCTCAAGGTCCTTTACCACTTCAGCCTTATAAGCTTTTAGGGTGCATCCATAATCGTGAAGATGCACACCTGTAATTTTAGATATGAGCCAGTTGGCTATCATAGAGGGCAGTTTTCTTGAAAGGAAGGGGTCCTTTCTGTCCTTTCTCCAACCGCTAACTATGTGATAGCCTTCTTTCAGCTTTTCCAAAAGGGTTGGTATGTCTTCTGGGTCGTTCTGAAGGTCCGCATCTAAGGTTATGATGACCTCACCTTTTGCGTGTTCAAAACCTGCAGACAGGGCAGCAGTTTGTCCGTAGTTTCTTTTAAACCTCAAAACCTTAATCCTTTTGTCTTTCGTTGCCAGCTCCCTTAGTATATCAAAGGTAGAATCTGTAGAGCCGTCATCCACAAAGATAACTTCGTAATCTTCTCCTAAACTGTCCAACACTTTCTTTAGCTTTTCGTAGAGAATAGGGATGTTTTCTTCTTCGTTGTAAGCTGGTATGACAATAGAGAGCATAAAAATAGTTTATCAGATGTAAGCTCCGGCACCTTCAAAAATGATGCGTATTGTCTTCTCTTCTTCTTTTATTTCTTTTACCTGGTAATCGTAAAAGTTGATTTTGTGAAAATCTTCTAAGGGTAGTCTCTTTTCTGCTATATACCTTAAGGCGTAAGCCCTGTGCCTTTGTGGATTTTTTACCTTTTGGCCCTTTTTGTAGAACTCAAACCTAACCAGCTTAGAAACACTCTCAAAGCTTAAAATTTTTTCTTCTTTACTTCCAAGCAAGGATATTACAGTTTTCCCTTTGAAAAGGTCCTTGGAGATTCTTCTTAAATCTTCTTTCCACCAGTCCTTTAGACTTTTTCCGTTGCACTCATCGTCCCAAGATAAGGGAGCGTAAGGCAGTGGAGAGTTTATGCTTATCAAACCAAGGATTGGGGATAAGACCAACGAATGGTCCGATATAAAGTTTTGAACTGCAGGGGGAAGAACCCAAAACTCCAAGCTGTCCCAGAAGTTGTTTTTATACCTTCTCCACGCAGGCAAAAGGTCTTCCATACTGATCCCAAAGCAATTTATCAGCTCAACCCTTTTTGCAGTCAGCTCTTGAAATGGATATACCTCTACTCCCGCACTTATGCTTTCCTTTAGCCTTATTCTTGATTGTCGCTTCGAGGAGCCAAGAAGAAACAGCATAAGAAAAATATTAACAGAAAAGCTTCAGAATATGGGGGACCAAGAACTCTGCAAAGCTCAGCTTGTTTTCAAAAGAAAAGGGAATGGTTTGTCCGTCCTTAAAGATCAAATAACCTTCGTGTGACTCTTGACCCATTATCCCCACAGGATTGGCTACTATAAGGTCTAAACCTTTTCTTATTAGCTTTTCCTTTGCGTTTTGCAAAAGAACATGCCTTTCTTCAAGGGCAAAGCCTAAAACCCTTAGACTGCTCGGTTTTACCTTTGACACTTCTTCAAGAATGTCAGGATTTTTCACAAGTTTAAGGGTCAGTTCCTCCGATTTTTTTATCTTACCTTCTAACTTCTTTAAGGGCCTGTAGTCAGCCACTGCCGAGCTCATCACCAAAAGATCAATCTCTCCGATTCTTTTCATCACTTCCCTTAACATATCTTCTGCAGATACAACTTTTACCAGTTTAACTTCCGGTGGGGGTTTTTCCTCTGTATAAGCACTTATTAGTTCAACCTCCGCACCATACCAGCGTAAAACTCTTGCTATGGCAAAGCCCGTTTTTCCGCTTGAAAGGTTGGATATGAACCTTATACTGTCTATGAACTCCCTGGTAGCACCCACAGTTATTAAAACCCTTTTACCGTAAAGGGGCTTTTCCCTCAGTCCCCACTCTACCCAATCTAAAATTCTTTCCAAGCTTGCCAATTTACCTTTGCCTTCTTCTTCACAAGCCAAAACTCCTTCCTCCGGCTCTATTATTACTACTCCCCTGTCTTTTAGCTTTCTGACGTTTTCTTGAATTGCAGGGCTATTCCACATCTCCACATTACACGCAGGTGCGAGCATCAAAGGTCCGCTGTGAGCCAGAGCGCAGTTGGTCAGCAGGTTATCAGCAAGCCCCAAAGCTATTTTTGAGAGTGTGTTTGCACTGCAGGGAGCTATTAAAAAGAGATCAGACCACCTTGGTAGGTTTATATGCAAAAAAGGATCATCTTCCCAATCAGAGTATGCTTTGTTTCCGCTCAAAGCGTAAAATGTTAGCTTGCTTATAAACTCTTCTGCCTTTGGAGTTAGCACTACCCTTACCTGGTGTCCTCTGTGTTTTAACTGTCTTACCAGCTCACAAGCTTTGTGTATTGCAATGGAGGAAGAGACTCCTAAAAGTATTTTTGCCACAAAGTTATTTTAACAGCT
>CAZZKD010000079.1:0-2381 GCA_964655095.1 uncultured Thermocrinis sp. | reverse complement strand
GAGGGTTTTATAATAACTTTGCTATGATAGCTTACTTTGCAATGGAAATAGGATTGGAAGATAGGATATCCACTTACAGTGGAGGGTTGGGAACGCTTGCTGGGGACACGCTTTACGCATACGCAGATATTGGAATACCTGCGGTAGGTATAACCCTTCTTTACAAAAAAGGATACATTTCCCAAAGGATAACCCCAAGCGGTATGCAGTTGGACTTTGACACTTTTTGGGACTACAAAAAGATTCTAAAACCTACTAATCTGCAATTGCAAATAAGCTTTGGGGACTTAGTCCAAGAATTCACCGCTTGGGAATACTCAATAATCGGCAGGGAAGAGGTTAAGGTTTTTTTTCTTGATGCAAGCTTGCCAAAGAACGACCCGGAGATAAGAAAACTAAACGACAGACTGTATTACGACGATGGCATACTTAGACTGCGCCAAGAGATACTCTTAGGAATAGGTGGATACAGACTTTTGAAGGCCCTTGGATACAACATAAGTGTTTATCACATAAACGAAAGCCATTCTGCCTTTTTAATAGTTGAACTTCTAAGGGAGTTTGGAAGTAAAGAGGAGGTTCGTAAAAGGTGCGTTTTTACCACACACACGCCCGTGCCCGTAGGACACGACAAGTTTCCGGTAGATATGGTAAAGCAAGAGCTAAAGTCCTACGATCATATAGATTGGGATAAGGAGGCTGAAGAAGGCTTTATAAACCTCTCTAAGCTTGCCTTAAACTACAGCGGAAAAGTAAATGCAGTTTCTTACAAACACATGTTTGTGTCCTCAAATATTTTCCCTGAATGCTCTGTCTTTTCAGAAGGTTACTGTAAGATGGATTATGTGACCAACGGCGTTTATCACAAAAGGTGGATCCATCGGGAAATTCAGGAACTGTTTAACGAGTACATACCAGGTTGGGACGAAAATCCCATCCTTCTTGGCCAAGCATACTACATTCCTTCCGAGCTACTCCTAAAAGCCCACATGAGGGTAAAGAGTGATCTGGTAAATTTGGTAAATAAACTGACAGATTCCAGCTTTTCGGATGATGTTTTCACTATATGCGTAGCAAGAAGGATGACCGCTTACAAAAGGAACAATCTAATACTTTCTGATATAGAAAGGCTAAAATATATAGCGGAGCACAACGGATATATGCAGATTATCTTTGCTGGCAAGGCACATCCAAAGGACACCTTTGGAAAGGAAATGATAGCGGACATAATCAACAAGTCTAAGAAGCTCAAAGAGATAACAAGAAGCGTAAAGGTTGCCTTTTTGGAAAATTACAGCATTGAAATGGCAAAACTTTTGGTTGCGGGGTGTGACGTGTGGCTGAATAATCCAAGGAGGCCATACGAGGCGTGTGGAACAAGCGGGATGAAAGCTGGAATGAACGGGGTGCTGAATTTTAGCACCTGGGACGGTTGGTGGTTGGAGGGAGGCATTGAAGGTATAAACGGCTGGGGTATTGGTCCAAAGCCAAAGTGGGATGATCTTTCTGAGTCCAACGATAAAGAAGACTTAGAGGACATCTACGGAAAATTAGCCCATATAATATTGCCTATGTTCTACAGCAGAAAGGACGAATGGGTCAGAATGATGAAAAACAGCATTGCAACCATAGGACCTTACTTTAATACTTACAGAATGGCTTACGAATACTTAGGTAAAATTTATCAAATTGGTTTGAGGTAAGATCATGAGCAAAAAAGAGCTTATAAGCTTACTACTTTATGACGTTGCCTTAGAACACTCTGCCATAGTTCAGTATCTTTATCACATATTTCTGATAACCGATGCCAACATAACCTCCGAAATAGAGGAAATAGCCCGGCAAGAGATGCGTCATCTAAAGTGGTTTGCCCAAAAGGTAGTTCAGCTTGGAGGGGAGGTAGTCCTTGACAGGTTAGAGGACATGATAATGGTGGGTGGTCCAGATTGGGCGGACATGCTTTCAAAGGATGTGCTTGCGGAAGAGATGGCTATAGAGATCTACACAAAGCAGTTGGATGTTGTAAAAGATGACTCGGTAAAGAGGCTCTTAGAAAGGGTCATAAAGGACGAAAACACCCATAAATTTGAGTTTAGTGAGTTAAGAGACAAGGTTAAAGAAGGTCTTATTTGTTACCAAGAAGAAAGACAAAAAGTAGATCAAAAAACCTTAGAGGTGCTCAACAAGTTCCTACAGGAGGAGTATGCAAGCATAATAAAATACCTTTACCAGTTCTTCCACTCAAAGGACATAAACCACAGGGATGTTATGCTTGACATAGCCATAGAGAGCATGGTGCATATGGGGAAGATAGGAGAAAAGATAGGAGAGCTTGGTGGTATGCCCAATATAAAGACGGACCTTTCACCTATAAAATACAA
>CAZZKD010000078.1:0-2423 GCA_964655095.1 uncultured Thermocrinis sp. | reverse complement strand
TAAGGCTAGGATCCTTTTCAGAAAAAACTTTAATACTCTTTCCGTTCACTATCAGCTCCCCATACTTTGCCTCAACCATACCATTAAATATGCCATAGACCGAATCGTATTTAAACAGGGGAGCAAGGGTTTTCGTGGCAGTCAAATCGTTGATTGCTACTACTTCAATATTGTCCTTTTGTAAGCAAGCTCTTAAAAAGGACCTTCCTATCCTACCAAACCCGTTTATAGCAACCTTTACCATAAGGTATATTATAATTGGTTAGCTTCCGAAATAGCAAGCTTTATCTCGTGTAAAAGCGTGGCAGGTGTCTTTATTGGATAATGAAGTTTTTCTATTATCTCCTCCGCTGCATGATCTTTTATTTTTAGACCTTTCAACCTTTCCTTGAGTATAGAGCTTTCTTGGATTGGATACTTCACACCTTTTAGATGTTTTAGTACTGCGTAAGCCCATGGCACTTCAAGGGCTTTACACACCTCCTCCGCAACCATACTGCAAAAGCTTATAAAGACCTCTGATTCTTGTCCCTCTGTAATTAGCTTGTAAGCAAGTTTTGCCACTCCACCTGCGGTATGTACTCTTAATTCTTTTGCCTCCTCTTTTGTTAGCTCCTCCAACTTCTTTATTTTTTCCAAAGCAACCGTTGGATCCGCTCTTAGTATACCTCTTACAGTGTTCTTCGTAAGGCCAACCATTTGAGCTATCTCTTCATCTGTTTTCAAATACTCGTTTTTTAAAACTACTACAAAAGATGCCCTTGCCATACTTGGAAGCCAAGTTAGCGTTTTGTACTCCGCCAGTCTTGACAACCCACCTAGTAGATCAATGGCTTTGAAAAATACCCTGGCGGTCAAGTTTTCTAGGTTTTTCACGTCTACTTGCTGCTCTGGTACTCCAGTAATTTCAATGACCATAGTTTAACCTCCTATGGGTTCTTTTATTTTTACCAATCCGGTTTCGGTAATCTCTAAGAAGTGGGTCTTTGTATCATGTCCAGACATTCTACAACCATCTATTCTAAAAAGTCTAACTATGTCTCCCAAAGGTTTTTTGTAAAGCTTTGCCTTGAAGGAAGAGTCTATAAGTTCTTTGGCTACCACCATAGTGCCATCTACTATATGACTTACTGCATAACCTCCCGCTGCCTCTGCGGTAAGCTCCTCATGCCCACTCCTCTTCTGAGATACAAATATAGCTGTCTGATACCACTTTTTCATAAAATTGTAAAACCTTCTTACCACAGCCCTAGCCATCATTTCCTTATTTTCAAAAAGACCTGTCACTGAGTCTATTATGGTAAATTTGACCTTGTAGTTTTTTATCACGTAAGCTAAAGTGTCCAGAAGGTCCGGTATGTTTTCCCTTAATCTGGTAGAAGACGCAGCATCTATTAGAATTATGTTGTCTTGAAACTGGTCAAAATTTAAGCCCATAGCAATAGCTCTTAATTTCAAAGAAGCTACTACGAAATTGGCAGGAGATTCAACGGTTATGAAGGCAACTTTATCTCCTTTACTAGCTCTATACACCGTAAATTGCTCCGCCATTATTGATTTTCCAGTGTCTGCAACTCCAGTCAAGTTTAAAACTGAGTATGCCGGAATGCCTTTTAGTGATTCTTTTACCAACTTTCCGTTCCTTTCCCTTACTATAAAAAATAGGTTGTCTAAACCCTCAATGCCTGTTTCCACACCGTATATTTCTGGAGCCTCTTTTAAGGCTCGGGAGCCTGTGTATATCACCGATAGGTCAGGCCCCTGTTCTACCTCCGATTTTCCGGATTCCCCAACTCTCTCCTGGAACTCTCCGTACATTTTATATTCCTTCTATAAGAATATAAACCACAAGGAGGTAAAAGCAAATGGCTCACGCCCTGAAGGGAGATTTAGAGTGCTTTGCAGTGTTGGTAAAACATGAAATAGGAGAGCTGAAAAGGATCAAAAGAGAGCTTAAGTTGGTAGATTTCGTTCCAGCGGTGGAGAACTTTTCAATAGCCGTTGTTGAACTTCCTTACCTTGAACCATCTTATTACCAATCAATCTTATCCTCAATGAGGGCTTCGGACATAATCATCTTCCGGGGCAAATTTATTTTAGCTTTTCTACCTGGAACGGACAAAAAGGGTGCTATACATCTCTTAGAGGGTATAAAGGACTTTTTCAGCGAGGAGGGAAATTATGCAATAGCAACCTTCCCAGAAGACGGAGACAGTTACAAAAGCCTTGTGGAATCTTTAAAGATTTACGCAAGGGATAAGGGCATAGAAAAATTTAACAGTTTACCTTAGGTAAAACCTTTTCAAAACCTGGGGTGGAATAAAGCTCCTCTTTAATTGCTGATAGCAGTATATCTAAAGCATGTTGGTAATCGGTAGTTTTTATCTTACAACCGCTTGCGTATTTGTGCCCACCACCACCCA
>CAZZKD010000077.1:0-1524 GCA_964655095.1 uncultured Thermocrinis sp. | reverse complement strand
TACGAGGTGGATAACGGCAGTAAAAGAAGGTTTAACATAAAAAATTACTTAAGACTATACCAAATTGTCAAAGAGGGAAACTACGATGTTTTGATAGCCAACTCCTCTTGGTCTTTAAATTACGTGATTGGCATACTGCCGTTTTTGAAGAAGAAACCTAAGATAATAGCCCTGAGAAGGTCTGGCTTTACTCCTTCCTTTTTCTCAAAGCATCTTAAATATAGGTTTGTGGATAAGATAGTTGTAGTTTCCAAAAAGGTGGCGGAGCATCTTACAAACATTGGCTTTTTTCCGGAGAAGATAGTGGTTATAGAGTCGGGTATTGACCTTTCAAGGTTCAAACCTTCGGAGGAGCTAAGGGAAGAATACAGAAAAAGGCTTGGCTTGGGAAAAGAACATAAGGTTTTTGTGAATGTTGCCAATTGGCAACCTTGGCGGAAGGGTCAGGATACGCTCTTGGAAGTATTTTCTTGGGTGGTCAAAAAGCACAAAAACTTGAAATTATTACTTGTGGGAAAGGATACGGACTCAGAACAGGCACGAAAGCTTATAAAAAGTTTCAACCTTGAAAACCACACCATAGCGCTCGGCTACAGAGAAGATGTAGAGAAAATCTTACAAGCGGGGGACTACTTTGTGCTTACCTCAAGGTCCGAAGGCATTGCGGGCAGTCTTTTGCAGGCTATGGCTTGTGGTAAAGTGGTTCTTTCTACCTTGGCAGGAGGTATTGGGGAATATCTGATAGACGGCTTCAACGGCTTTAGCGCCCAGGTTGACAACAAAGAAGAAATAGCCCAAAAGCTTGAAAAAATGATAAACATCAGCAAAGAAGAATACTCAAGACTTTCTGAAAACGCAATAAACACCGCAAAGAACTACTCAATAGAGACTAACATCAAAAAGTGGGTTGATCTGATCAGCTCCCTTTCCGATTAAAAACTTTTGCAAACTTGCAAAAAATCCAAAGGCGAAAAGTGTGGAAAAACAAAGAGCTTAAAAAAGCCAACTGCAATCCTGCAAATAAAAAAACGCTTGACAAACTTTTCTTAAAATGCTATCATTAAAACCATCAAAAACTTTAAAGGAGGGTAGCAACATGAGGAAAAGCCTGTTAGCTATGGCAGCACTTATGGGAGTTGCCACATTGCCAGCCCACGCCTGGAGGGTAAAGGTGGACGAAGAAACCTTTGCCAACATCGGCTTCTCCACCATGATCCGTGGAACCTATCAGGGGAAGAGGACAGATGCAGAAAAAAGCAGGATCAACTTCTCTGTGCCACTATTCAACATTACCGCTGGTGGGCAAGTGAATAAGCTGGTGTATTTCAGCATGAACTTGGAAGGGCCAAGAGAGATAAAGAACGAGACCCAAACTTTAGAACACTTTGGTGTTAGGGTAAGGGACTCCTTTATAGGCTTGAAGTTTGCAGACGAGCTTAGAGTTCAAGCAGGATTGCAAAGGGTGCCATTCTCCAGAGCATCGCTAACCAGCACATATGCTCTGTTGGTTCCTACTTCGTATGC
>CAZZKD010000076.1:0-8089 GCA_964655095.1 uncultured Thermocrinis sp. | reverse complement strand
GAGTTCTTGGGCATAAGCTTGGCTAAAGATAGCACCCAGCAGTGCTAACTTGAGAAATTTCCCACCCTTCAAATTCACAAAGAAAGGAAAGCGGATTAAATCTGATTTCTAATGGAAGGCTTATAATTTAAAACTTTGGGCAATGATTAAACTGGGCATAGTTGGTTCTACTGGATCGGTGGGAAGTCAAGCGCTTGATGTGGTTAGGGCATACAGAGATGAATTTGAGCTCATAGGCATTGTGGCAAAAAGAGCATCTGATAAGCTTTTAAAGCAGGCTATAGAATTCAAGCCAAAGTTTGTGGTTTCCTACGAAGAGCCGTCAAAAGATTGGCTTTCAAGCTTACCAAAAGAGTGTAAGTATTTAAAAGGAGAAGAGGGGCTTTTGGCTGTAATAGAAGAGTCAGAGAGAATCTTAAACGCAGTGGGAGGAGTAGACGGACTTTTGCCTACCTTTCATACACTCTCTAAGAATAAAATCCTGCTTGCAAGCAACAAGGAATCCATAGTCTGTTTGGAAAATCTGGTAAGGGAAAAGTCCGAAAAAGTAATACCGGTTGATAGTGAGCATAACGCCACCTTTCAGCTCCTTTCAATGGTAAAGAGGGAAGATATAACTAAAATCTATCTAACCGCCTCTGGGGGGCCATTCAAGGATACACCTTTAGAAGAACTTTCAAAAGTAAAACCGGAGCAAGCCCTTTGCCATCCAAGATGGAAGATGGGCAAAAAGATAACCGTAGATTCTGCAACTCTTATGAACAAGGGGATTGAGCTTTTGGAGGCAAAAGCGCTATTTAACATAGACCCAGACCTTATACAAATAGTCATACATCCCCAAAGTCTTGTGCATGGAGCGGTAAAGTTAAAAGATGGGAACTTTTTCTTCTGCGTTTCTCCAACGGACATGAGAATACCTCTAATAAACGCCTTGTTTTATCCAGAGAGATTTTACAATCCTTTCAACCAAGCGGATATTTTTGAGTTTTCTCCGATAACCTTTGAGAGGATAGACAGGGAGAGGTTTATGTCAATAGAGCTTTGTGAGTGGGTTGCTAAAATTGGTGGTGTTTATGTGCCGGTATTGCTGGGAGCAGACGAAAGGGCTGTGGAGCTTTTCTTAGAAGAAAAGATAACCTTTGATAGCATTGTCCCTTTGGTTAGAGAGGTGTTATCCTGTGTGGATTTAAAGGATCCCAAAACCTTAGAGGAGATAAAATATGCAGTTGAGTGGGGCTACGGAAAAGTGGATGAGTTAGTCTTGAAAAAGGCGCTATGAGAGAATTTGTTTATGGGGTTTTATTTGTATTTTTGGTTTTCTTGCCTTTTTACATCCTATCTTCTCCAAAGGGTCAGTCTGTAAGCATGAAGTTTTCAGACCCGGGAAGCTTTGAGTTAAAACAGGGCAAAGAAGGAGGAACCCTTTACTTTATCCTAAGCGGTGATCCCAAAACCCTTAACCCAGTCCTTGCCCAAGAAACCACATCCACTGCGGTTATATCAGACGTGTTTAGTGGCTTAACAAAAATAAACTTACAAACTATGGAATATGAGCCGGACCTTGCGGAGAGTATAAAAATCCTTGATGATGGGAAAAGGTATATTGTAAAGCTAAAAAGAAACGTCAAATGGAACGACGGAGTAGATTTTAGCGCAATGGATGTAGTATTTACGTATAAGGACGTTTATCTTAACAAGAACATACCCAACTCCACCGCAGATATGTTAAGGGGGGTTTTGAAAGATGAAAAAGATATGGAAAGCTTTGTAAAGCTTATAGAAAAATATACCGTTGAGTTTAACCTTCCTAAACCCTTTGCACCTTTTCTTGGAATCCTTTCCGCTCCGATTCTTCCTAAGCATAAGCTGGAAAAATTTGTCAAAGAAGGTACTTTTATGCAAGCTTGGAACGTAAATACAAAACCGGAGGAAATAGTAGGAACAGGACCATACAGAATTAAAAGGTACTTAAAGGGTCAACTGGTTGAATACGAGGTCAATCCTTATTACTACGAAAAGGATGCAGAAGGTAAAACAGTGCCATACATAAAGGAAAGAATAGGATACATAGTCCAGGACCCAGATACCGCGCTGCTTATGTTTTCCACCAAAAAAGTAGATTATATAGGAGTTAGACCTACTGATCTACTGACTTTGTCCAAGCTTAGTAACATCACACTCTTTGACCTTGGGCCCACTCCTTCTACTACCTTCCTTGTCTTTAATCAAAACCCACAGGCAGATATACCAAAGCACAAGCTGGAGTGGTTCAAAAACCGTGAGTTTCGTAGAGCCATATCCATGGCTATAGATAGGTTTGGCATAAGTATGCTCGTATATAATGGCTTGGCTCAGCCCCTCTATGGGCCAATAACACCAGCCAATAAGCCTTACTATACGGAGGGACTCTTTCCGGAAATTCCATACGACCTAAAAAAAGCGAGGGAGATTCTTGAAAGCATTGGCTTTAAGGATAGAAACAGGGATGGATGGCTGGAAGACAAGGACGGAAACACCCTGGAAATCATTCTTCTTACCAACGCAGGCAACAAAGAAAGAGAAGCTATAGGAAACATGATAAAGCAAGATTTAGAAAGTATAGGCATCAAGGTTTTGTTCAGACCTATAGATTTTAATGCCTTGGTCCAAAGGCTTACCGCGCCCCCCTATCAGTGGGAAGCGGTGATAATAGGTCTAACCGGTTCCTTAGACCCACACTTTGGTAGGAACGTATGGCATTCTTCTGGCACCCTTCACATGTGGAACCCAAGACAGAAGAGCCCTGCCACAGATTGGGAGAAAAAGGTAGATGAGCTTTTTGACTTAGCATCCTCCACTATAGACAGCGAAAAGAGAGTAGAGTTATACAGAGAAGCTTACAAAATCATAGCCCAAGAGCAACCGCTTATTTTCTTGGCCACTCCCAAAAGCATGCTTTCAGTCCGTAACAAGTTTGAAAACTTCTTTCCCACAGTCTGGGGCCAATACAAAGAAGAGTATATGTTTTTTAGGTAATTAACTCTCTTAGTCTTTCTTTTAGAGCCTGATAGGCCACTTCTCTAATCATATTCTCCAATGGTATGGATTCTATTGACCTTCTTATTTCCTCCCTAAGAGTTTTTTGAAGGTTTTCCTCTATGGCTTCCTTCAAAGCTTTTCTAATGATCTCATCAATCGGACCAAGATCTTTTATCGCTTGATATATTGCCTTTTCTATTTTCTCATCAGGAATGAGAACTTGACTTGGGTGATCCTTTTCCTTTTCTTGTGTCAAAGAAATCTCTTCCAATTGTATTTCTTTTATTTCCTCATAGGGAGGAGCTTCCTCAGTAGGAATAAATGGGAAAGATTCTTCCTTCTTCTCTACTTCAAAGATCTCATCCACTGGACTTATGCTTTCTCCAGCCTCCAATGCTTCTTCTTTACTTTCCATTATGGTTATGCCTTCCAAGATCTTTTCCAAGGGTTCTTCCTCTTCTTTTTCTTGCATAGCCTTCTCAAGAATCTGCATGGGGCCTATACCTTCATTAACTACTGGCTTTGTTTCCTCTGAAGTTAGTATTTCCATTATTTTTTCAGATATTTTTTCTGGGCTATCTGCCCTATGGGTTGCATATTTTTTAGCGAGTGGGATATCTTCTACCTCTATGCTAAACAGCTCATCTATTACTATAATGAACGGCTTTGAAGATACAATTGGATCCTTTGATAATTCCACCAATCGCTTTTTAGCAGTGAGCCCAGATATGGCATCAAACACAACCAAATCTTGATCTTTTAAGGCATCTTCTAAATTTCTGAAAGATTTTACGGGGTATACTTCCACATCCTTAGGAAGTAAGGATACAATGCTATCAATAAACGTGCTATCAAAAGAAACTATAGCTACCTTCCTATTTGATATAACAGGTTCTTCTTGAGGTAGTGATTGTTCCAACGAAAGATGTTCGCTTTCTAATTCAGAAATTTTTACCTCTTCGGGATATGATTCTTGCACAATTTCTTGTATTCCCTCTTCTGTCAGCAAAGTACTTTCGATCTCAAACTCAGAAGGCATAGTTGGAGGTGGTTCCATACTTTCTCCCAAGGGCTTTTCAATAACATCCAATATTTCTTGCACCGAGTTTTCTCTTTTCATTAATAGTTTCTTATGAGGTTTAAGATTTCTTTCATTTATAGGGAATAGATCATCTATCAGTACTATAAATATTGCATCCCTAAATCTCTCCTCATACATATTATTTATGTCTTCTTCAGAAATAGCTCCAGATATGGCATCGTAGATTACTATATCAAAGTACTGGGTAGCAAGGTTGAGCGCTTCTTCGCCATTTTTGACGTCTACTACTTCGTAATCTTTTAATGCTTCTTTTAGTTGCTTTATCAGGTTTTTATCAAAGGATACGATCAAGATTTTCATTTCCTTCCCTCCATTTCTTTAAGTATATCATCAAGTATCTTTTTTGCCTCATTGCTACTCTCTTGGGGTATTATCTTGTGAGTAGCAAGAGTCAACCTAAGCGCTTTCAACTTTTTTTCCAAATTCAATGGATATTCCTTCCTTTTCTGGCTCGTTACTTCTTTTGCCTGGTAAAATGTTTTTTGAAGGAGCATGTAAAAAACACCTATGAGGAATAATATCATTCCTGATAAGGCTATACCTAAAATAGTTGGATTTTTCATTAATTCATCTAAATATTCCGCGAAACTATACTTTTTTACATAAATATACACTTCAGTATTGGAGGGATCTTTTTTAGAGTAGGATATATATGCGCCTCCATCCATAGGTATTAATAGGATTTCATCAGTTACTGATATTTTACCTTCAGAAGACTTAAAAATAAAAAATCCTTGATCGGGATAATCCAATTTTTTAATCTTTTCATTCTTTAATGTAGATAGAAAGAAAGTTGCAAAATTTGCGTTTATCTTTTCCTGTTTTCTTGTAGCGTATATTTCAAAAGATGCATAAATACCCCATCCAAAGAGGATAAAGCCTAGAAGTGTAATTACCAGAGATATAAGATTTCTCATCTTTAGCTCCCAACAGTTATACCTTCAATCAGTAAAGAGGGCGAGCCAACATGCCCGTACATTCTAAGATCTTTCCCTATCCCAACCAACTTACCCCATAAATCCTTTACATTCCCTCCAATAACTAACCCTCTCACCGCTTTCTCCTTCCTACCTTTTTTTAAAATTATACCTGATGCTCCTAAGGAAAAGTCTCCAGAGATTGGATCAACCGTATGCAACCCCATAAGATCTAATACCAAAAAGGTCTCATCATGTGCATTCAACAAATCGTCCAAAGAGTATGTTCCTTTTTCTATGTATAGGTTTCTTATTCCAGAGGTGGGCAAGCTTTTAAAACTGTTCCTTACAGAATTTCCTGTAGGTTCCACACCACATTTAACAGCAGTATATAAACTATGCAAAAATCCCTTAAAAACCCCCTTCTCTATCACCGGATTTTTACGAGAAGGAATACCTTCTGCGTCTAACTCTAAGGATCCTAAACCGTTTTCTAACAAACCATCGTCTATTATGGTTAGCATCGGACTTCCTACTATCGTATTTTCCTTACCTTTGAGCATAGTCTTATCCTTTACCAACGAATCCCCAAGAAACATGGGGCTGAAAGCTTCCAAGAGCAAAGCAGCCGAGTCTCTAAAGAATACCACAGGGATCACCTTTGTTTCGTAAGAGGATGCTCCAAGCTGAGAAACTGCCTTGAAGGAAACATCTTTTGCCATTTCTTCAAAGTCTATGTCTTTTATGAACCTTCCAGCTCTGTATTCGTAAGAAATTGCCTCCTCTCCATTCTCTACAGCCAAGGCAGACGTGAAGCACGAAAAATAGGTGGTTTTGTAACTGTATTCAAGACCGTAAGAATTCAAGCAGTAGACTTCCACTTTCAGCTCCTTTAGACTGCTTTTTCTTGAACCAACTATCCTCCTGTCAAATTTCTTAGCTAATCTTTCAAGATTTATTAGCATTTCTATCCTATCATCCACACTGATGGAAGCTCCTTCGCTATCGTAAATTGCTTTCAGTTCAACCTTTGATGGATTTTTATTCAATACAAAACCTTTATCCTCTGGAGTAAGCTCCAAAGATTCTATTGCCCTTTTTACACATTTTATTACGGACTCTTGAGATATTTCTGTCGTATAAGCAAAGCCCTGTTTAAAATCCTTTAGAACTCTAATACCTAAACCCAACTCTTTTGACTTGGAAAGATTTTCCTGTTGTTCATTTGAAGTTTCAACCAACAGATTTTCTGTACTTTCTAAATACACCTCATAATCGTATCCATCCTTTAGATCTGCCTCTACCCATTTTCTTAAATTTTCCATGGATAGAAAAGATTTTATAATAGATTTCTGATGGCTGAAGAAAAAGTAGAAGAAAAAAAGGGAGGTAGGAAGAAGATTCTGTTTATCCTGCCAGTTTTTGTATTACTCTTGGTTGGTGCTGGTGGTGGGGCTTACGTATTTCTGTTAAAGAAACCCAACCAAGAGAAAGAAGATAAAGTAAGTTTAGCTCAGATTGGTGTTATGTATGATTTGGGTGTATTTACAGTAAATCTGGCAGATGCCAACACGGACGCTTATGCGAGAGTAGCAATAACCTTAGAGTTGTCCAACGAAAAGGTAAGGCAAGAAGTAGATAAGAGGCTGCCTATTATTAAGGATGCCATAATTGACGTGATAAGTAGTAAGACCTCTGATTTTGTCAAAACTCCAGAAGGCAGAGAATCTCTGAGGTTGGAAATCATAAAAAGGTTAAACATAATACTGGTAGAAGGTGGCGTCAGGAATATATACTTTACTGAGTTTGTGGTTCAAACTTCGTGATGGACTTTTTTTATAGCCTCTTAAAAGTTCTCCTATCGCTGGCAATAGTGATAGTTCTCATACTCATAGTCATACCTTATATTCAGCCCATGCTGGTTAGGTTTAGCCTGAAGGGAAGGTCAAAAGGTAATGTAAAGATTATAAACGTCTTACCCATTCTAAGGGGTGCATTTATAGTGGAATTAGAGGTAAAGGGAATTTATATGGTTATTCTTATTACTGAAAGAGGGGCCGATGTTATACACAGGGATAGCGCTAATACTTAGCCTTTTATTAGGAGAAGTGAGCTACGCTCAGAATCAGCTTCTGCCAAATATTGAAATAAAGGTAGGCACTGGGCAGTTAGACACATCCATAAGACTTTTAATCCTTTTGACTATCCTTTCCCTTGCTCCTTCCATTCTTATAATGACCACCTCCTTTATAAGGATCGTGATAGTTCTCTCTTTGATAAGACAAGCCTTGGGTGTTCCCACAGTCCCCCCAAACCAGGTGATAGTTTCCCTTGCTCTATTTTTAACCTTCTTTGTTATGAAACCTGTGTTTGAAAGGACCAACCAGGAGGCTTTACAGCCACTGTTAAGAAACGAAATAACTGATCAGGTTTTCTTTGAGAGAACCTCGCTAATCCTGAAGGAGTTCATGGCTAAGCATACCAAAAAAGAGAGCATCAAGGTTCTACTGGATGTGTCTGATATGAAGGAAGAAGAAAAGAAGAGTATCAAGTCCTACCAGGATATACCTCTAAGTGTGCTAATACCTGCCTTTATGATAAGCGAAATAAGTATAGCCTTTCAGATAGTGTTCCTGCTTTATTTACCTTTTCTCATAATAGACCTTGTAGTAGCCTCCGTCCTCATATCCATGGGTATTCTCATGATTCCGCCCCAGATCATATCCTTACCCTTTAAGCTCATGCTCTTTGTCCTGGCAAATGGTTGGGAACTTGTTATACTTTCTCTAGTAAGGAGCTACCAATTAGCCCTGAGCTTATTCTGTCTATGGCACAAAGAATGTTAGAAATGGCTTTTATGCTGGCTGCTGCCCAAATACAGAAGATGACCCTTAGTTATATTCCAAAGCTAGTAGCAGCTTACGTTACAATTTTTGTTTTTGGTGCATGGATGTTGAATAAGCTTTTAGCTTTTACCACGGAGCGTATTATAAACATCTTCGTTTGGCTAAAATGATAGGCCTTGAACTTAATCCCGTTGTACCTCTTTTTC
>CAZZKD010000075.1:0-10180 GCA_964655095.1 uncultured Thermocrinis sp. | reverse complement strand
TGGGGACAACGTGGAGTTAGAAGTTGAGTTGATAAAGCCCATAGCTATGGAGGAAGGACTTAGATTTGCCATAAGGGAAGGTGGAAGGACTGTAGGTGCTGGTGTGGTTACAAAAATCCTTGATTGAGGTGTAAAGGATGGAGCAGGACATAATCCGAATAAAACTGAGATCTTATGATCATAGGCTACTGGATCAGTCCGTTAGGCAGATAGTGGATGTAGTAAAAAGGACAGGGGGCATAGTGAAAGGTCCCATTCCCCTTCCCACAAAAAGAAGAAGGTGGGTTGTTTTGCGCTCTCCTCACAAGTTTGACCAATCCAGAGAGCACTTTGAAATAAGAGAGCACAAAAGGATCTTAGATATAGTCCGGATCACGCCTCAGACAGTAGAATCTCTGATGAGCCTAAACCTGCCCGCAGGGGTAGATGTTGAACTAAAGATGGGGAGCTAAACATGAGTGTGGGTCTTTTTGGAATAAAGCTTGGTATGACAAGGGTTTTTCTCAAGGATGGTACAGCCATACCCGTTACTGTCATAAAGGTTCCAAAACACTGTGTGACTGCCATTCGCACGTTGGATAAGGACGGTTACAATGCGGTTCAGGTAGGTGCCTTTGAAGTGAAAGAGAAGAAACTGACAAAACCAGAGATAGGGCACCTAAAAAAAGCTGGGTTGGTTCTGGTAAGAAGATTGAAAGAGTTTAGGATGGCTGATACCAGTGGTTACCAAGTTGGGCAGGAAATAAACTTGGAAAATGTTTTTAAACCTGGGGACTTGGTGGATGTAGTAGGCATTAGTAAAGGTAGGGGTTTTGCAGGTACGATGAAAAGGTGGGACTTTGGTGGATTTCCAAGGTCTCACGGGCACCGATATCACAGGGCAGTAGGTTCCATTGGCCAAAGGACGGACCCAGGAAGGGTATGGAAAGGTAAGAGAATGGCTGGGCATTGGGGTGCAGAAAAAATAAGGGTTCAATCCCTTTTGGTGGTTGATGTGTTGCCCGATAAAGGAGTAATGCTTGTAAAAGGTTCGGTGCCTGGTCCCATCAAGGGAACGTTAATTGTGGAAAAGAGTAAGATAGCTGACAGAAAGTCTCAAAGGTTAAAGTTAAATAGGGTAAAGCATATTCCAGAGAACATTCTTAGGAGTGAAGCATGAGTGAGCTAAGAGAGGACATATTTGGACTTGAGGTGAAAAAGCACATTCTGTGGGAAGCGGTAAAGTGGCAGCTTGCCAAAAGAAGGCAAGGAACCCACAGCACCAAAACCAGGGGTGAATTGGCTTACAGTGGAAGAAAGCTTTATTCCCAAAAGGGGACTGGAAACGCAAGACACGGAGACAGGGGAGCAAACATCTTTGTAGGCGGTGGTGTGGCACATGGTCCTAAACCCAGAGATTACTATTATCCTTTACCCAAGAAAGTAAGGAAGTTGGCGCTGAAGATGGCCCTGTCTTCAAGGGCAAAACAAAACGCTATAATTCTGGTGGATAGTATAGATCTGGGAGAAGTTCCCAAGACGAAGAGAGCTTTAGAATTTCTAAAGGCTAACGGTCTGGAAGGAAGAAAAGTTTTAGTGGTTATTCCAGAAAGGGACCAGATTACAGAAAAGTCCTTCAGAAACCTGCAGACTGCAAAGGTTCTTCCTGTGGAAGGGCTCAATGTTTATGACATACTTTGGGCAGATAGTTTGGTAATAATCAAGTCTGCCCTTGATAAAATCTACGAGAGGTTAGGCTCATGAAAAGGCCGGAGGACGTGTTGATAAGACCTATAATCACAGAGAAGAGCAATAGACTTATGGAAGATCACAAAAAATACACCTTTGAAGTATCGATGGATGCTACAAAACACGAGATCATGCATGCTGTAGAAAAACTCTTTGGCGTAAAGGTCCTCAAGGTGAATACTATGATAGTGAAGCCAAAGAAAAAGAGGGTTTTCGGTAAGTTTAGAAAGTATGGATATACAAAAGCCTACAAGAAGGCTATAGTTACCATAGATCCAACTCAAGAAATTGATCTTTCTGGTGTGAGGTAAGAATATGGGTGTAAGAAAATTAAAACCAGTAACTAACGGACAAAGGCATGCAGTTCTCTATGACTTTGCGGAGATAACCAAAACTGAGCCTGAGAAATCCTTAACTTACTTTTACAAAAGAGCTAAGGGGCGTTCTCACGGAAAGATTACCGTCAGATCAAGAGGTGGAGGTCATAAAAAGAGGTACAGAATAATAGACTTTAAAAGAGACAAGAGCCTTGTACCCGCAAAGGTTGTGAGCATAGAGTACGATCCCTTCAGGTCCGCACGGATAGCACTACTTCACTATGCAGACGGTGAGAAAAGATACATAATATGGCCAGAGGGATTAAAGGTTGGTGATGCTGTACTCTCTATATCCTATGAGGATGCCTCCGCTGGGAAAGAACTGCCAGAAATAAAACCCGGCAATGCACTACCTTTAAAATACATTCCAGTAGGAACTATCATTCACAACATAGAGCTACACCCAGGAAAGGGCGGACAGTTAGTAAAATCTGCGGGAACTTCTGCCCAAGTAATAGGTAAGGTAGACAACTATGCTCAGGTAAGGCTCCCCTCAGGTGAAATAAGGCTTATCCATGAGAGATGCATGGCTACGGTTGGTGTAGTTGGCTTAGCTGAACACGAGCTTGTTAAATACGGAAAGGCTGGAAGGTACCGCTGGCTTGGTTGGAGACCCCACACAAGAGGAACCGCTATGAACCCAGTGGATCATCCCCACGGTGGTGGAGAGGGTAAGACGAAAGGCAAGCATCCAGAGTCCCCTTGGGGCTGGAAAACCAAAGGGTATAAGACAAGAAGAGGTAAAAAGTATTCAGATAAGTTTATCCTTGTTAGCAGAAAAGGAAAACCTCTTAAGGAGGGTATTAAATAATGGGTTTTAAGGGTGCTTGGAACAAGAGAAATAAACTAATAGAAGACTTGGACAGCTTTCTGAAACTCTACAAGAAAACCCAGAGAGCTTATAAAAAGGTTAGAAAGGTGCAACACATGCCAGAGCTATTCCAAAAAGCATACGAAAAATACAAAGCGGTTTGGGATGAATACAGAAAACTTGTGGATAAAAAGGCTTGGGTAGATCCTAAGCTCTGGTATAGGATAAGAAGAATGAACAAAACGGGAGAAAGAAAGGTCATAAAAACCTACAGTAGGGACACTACAATAATACCAGAGTTTGTGGGTCATACGATAGCGGTTCATAACGGTAAGACTTTTGTTCCTGTTTATATTACTTCCGATATGGTAGGGCACAAGTTGGGTGAATTTGCCCCAACTAGGATATTCAAAGGCCACCCGGAGAAATCTTCAAAGGTGGCTAAAAAGAAATGAGGTGAAGTTATGAGAGCGGTTTTAAGGTATGCAAAAATATCCCCCACAAAAGCAAGGCAGGTGCTTAGGATAATACAGGGTATGAAAGCTGGCGATGCGCTTTATCAGCTGAAGTTTATTCCTAAGAGATCCGCGAGGATAGTGGAAGGGATTTTAAAAAGTGCTTTGGCTAATGCACAGCAAAAGGGTATGGACCTTGACAGTCTATACATAAAAAAGGCTGTGGCAGATGAGGGGCCTATGTATAAAAAGTGGATGCCAAGAGCACACGGAAGGGCTACAATGATGAAAAAGAGAACATCACATATAACCATAGAGCTAGAGGAGAGAAAGGAGGAAGATTAATGGGTCAGAAAACGCATCCTATAGGTTTTAGAGTAGCGGTAATAAAAGACTGGAATTCCAAATGGTATGCAGATAAGAGAGATTACACAAAGCTCTTACATCAGGATATAAAGATTAAGGAATATATAAAGAAGAGATACTATGCGGCTGGTGTCTCTGGGGTTGTAGTCGAAAGAGCTGCGGAAAGGGTAAGAATAAGGATCAATGTGGCAAGACCGGGGATCATAATTGGTCGTAAGGGTGCAGAGGTAGAACAGCTCAAAAAGGATCTGCTTAGCATTGCCCCAGGTTACAACTACAACATAAACGTGGAAGAAGTAAGAGCTCCTGAGCTAAATGCCCAGTTGGTGGCAGAAGAGATAGCCCTACAGATAGAGAGAAGAGTTTCTCACAGAAGGGCTATGAAGAGGGCTATAGACAACGCACTTAAGGCTGGTGCAAAGGGTGTTAAAGTTCAAGTGAAGGGAAGGATAGGCGGTGCTGAGCTGGCAAGGGCTGAGTGGTTTTTGGTAGGAAGGATGCCCCTTCAGACTCTGAGGGCTGATATAGACTATGGCTATGCAGTTGCTCAGACAAAGTACGGAGTTTTGGGCATAAAGGTCTGGATATACAAGGGTGACATACTTAAGGGCGGTAAAGAGGAGATAGTAAAGAAAATAGAAGAGGATTTAAAGAAAGCAGAAAAGGAGGTAGGTTAATATGTCTTTCCTTGCACCCAAAAAAACAAAGTTTAGAAAACAGCAGAGAGGAACACTGAAGGGTAAAGCTTTTAGAGGAAACAAGGTATCCTTTGGTGAATACGGTATACAGGCATTAGAGGCTTGCTGGCTGACCCAAAGACAGATAGAAGCGGGAAGGGTCGCTTTGGTTAGAAGTCTACGTAAAGGAACAAAGATATGGATAACCGTGTTTCCAGATAAGCCCTATACGAAAAAACCGAATGAAGTGCGTATGGGTGGCGGAAAAGGTGACCCAGAGGGTTTTGTAGCGGTTGTGAGACCTGGGAAAATCCTGTACGAATTTGCTGGTGTGCCAGAAGATGTTGCTGAAGAAGCCTGCAAATTGGTTGCTGCTAAACTACCTATAAGAGTTAGATTGGTAAGAAAAAGCGGGGGTGTTAGAGGATGAAAGTTAAGGAGCTTGCAAAGCTTTCGATTAAAGAACTTTTAAACAAAGAAAAGGAAATAAGAAAAGAGATCTTGGATCTGCGTTTTAAGAAAAAGATTGAGGGGTTAAAAGACAAGATGATTATTAGAAAGAAAAGGAAGGAGTTAGCAAGGGTTTTAACCATTATCAGACAAAAACAGCTGAGGGGTGAATCATGACGGAAAAGAAATGGCATGAAAAGAGAAAGGAATTTGTTGGTACAGTAGTAAGCGACAAGATGGATAAAACGGTGGTCGTGAGAGTAGATAGAAAAATGCAACACCCAATCTATAAAAAGCACATAATAAGAAGCAAAAAGTATCATGCCCATGACCCAGAAAACCAATGCAAGGTAGGAGATGTGGTTCTAATAAGGGAAACAAGACCCATATCAAAGACCAAAAGGTGGGTTGTGGTTAAAATACTGCAGAGGGTGCAAGCCCAAGCTTAATGAAAGTAACAATCTTAATAAAAGGAGACCCTTTTTCTTGGAAGTCCCACGAAGCTTTGCGTGTTGGCTTAGCCTTAGGTATAAACCATGAAGTTTTAATAATATTTTTTAAAGACGGTATTTATACATTAACCAGATGCAATTGGGAAAATCTTTTAATTTCAGGTTTTGAAAAACTCATAGAAAATCTTGAATATGTAAATGTTAAGCTGTTCGTAGAAGATCTTTCTGCAGAAGAAAGGGGACTAAAAAGAGAGGAGTTTGTAAAAGAGGTGGAATTTATAAACACCGAGCAAATAAAAAGGATGATAGCTTCTTCAGCGGCGGTGCTAGTATGGTAAGGACCCTTTGGATAGTGAGAAAACTGGGAGACTTTAGCTCCGATTTGGTGGAGGAAGGGGATGTGGTTGTGTTAGTGCAAGATGCGGTTTTGAGGTTTCCTTCCAGAAAGGATTGGTTTGCATGTAGGGAAGACGTTCAAGACAGAGGTCTAAAGTTGCCCGAAGAAAAGTTAAAGTCCTATGAAGAGATAGCAGAGCTTATCTTAAAAGCACAAAGGATAGTTGTTTGGTAGTATAATCATACTCTATGGCAAAATACGATGTGGTTATAGTTGGAGCAGGTGGTGCGGGTTTAAGAACTGCTATTGAAGCTAGTATGGACCCAACCATCAAGGTAGCAGTCATTTCTAAGGTTTATCCTACACGTTCCCACACGGGTGCAGCTCAGGGAGGTATGAATGCTTCTCTTGGAAATGTAATCCCAGAAGATTCGCCCGCATCTCATGCCTTTGACACAATAAAAGGTTCAGACTTCTTGGCAGATCAGGATGCGGTTTTCTTTATGTGCGAGAATGCTCCGGATATTGTATATGAGCTTGACAGATGGGGTGTGCCTTTTTCACGCCTTCCAGATGGAAGGATAGCCCAAAGGCCCTTCGGTGGAGCATCTTTCCCGAGGACTGTCTTCTCTGCAGACAGGACAGGCCATGTTATACTTCACACTCTGTTTGAGCAGGCATTGGCACGGGATAACATAGACTTTTACAACGAATACTTTCTCTTGGACATAATTCACGATGGTATAAGGGTAAAAGGGGTTTCAGTTTATGACATAAAAAACGGAGAAGTCTTGAACATTCAAACCAAGGCTTTGGTCTTAGCCACAGGAGGTTTTGCCAGGATATACTGGCAGAGAAGCACCAATGCGGTTGGTAATACGGGTGACGGTGTGGCTGTTGCCCTAAGGGCTGGGTTGGGGCTTAAGGATATGGAGTTTATCCAATTCCATCCCACAGGCCTGGCCAAAACGGGCATACTTCTTTCCGAAGCCTGTAGAGGTGAAGGTGGATATCTTTTAAATGCGCTTGGTGAGAGATTTATGAAAAGGTATGCACCTGAGAAGATGGAGTTGGCTCCCAGAGATATGGTCTCAAGGGCTATAGAGTATGAGATAAGAGAGGGAAGAGGGGTTGGCAGTGGCACAAGCGCTTATGTCTATTTGGACCTAAGACACCTGGGAGAGGCTAAGATAAAAGAAAGACTTCCTCAGGTGCGCCAGCTTGCTATAGATTTTGAGGGTGTGGATCCTGTAAAGGACCTTGTTCCCATTAGGCCAACTGCCCACTACTGTATGGGTGGCATACATGTAACTAACTACAGGACCAGCGCCACAGAGTTAGAAGGGTTGTATGCGGTAGGAGAGTGCGCATGCCTATCTGTGCATGGAGCAAATAGACTAGGGGGGAACTCTCTAACTGAGATACTCGTCTTTGGCAAGTTCTGTGGTATATCTGCAAGGGAGTATGCTAAGCAGGTAGACTGGGTGCCTCTGACCGAGGCGGAAAAGAGAAGAAATGTGGAATTTATTGAAAGATTAATGAACAGAAAAGGGTCTGAGAAGTTGGCTGATATAAGAAAGAAAATGGGCGAGATAACGTGGGAAAAGGTGGGTATTTTCAGAGACGAAAGGTCTTTGCAAGAAGCCTATCAGGAACTAAGCGAGCTTTTGGACAGATGGGAAAACATACCGGTAGTGGATAAAAGCAGAATATTCAATACAAACTTGGTGGAAGTATTAGAGCTTAGGAATATGCTAGACTTAGCAAGAGTGGTAGCATTTTGCGCACTTCATAGAAGAGAATCAAGGGGAGGTCATACAAGAGAAGATTATCCAAACAGAGACGATGAGAACTTTTTAAAGCACACTCTAGTGTATCAAAGAGAGAACAAGCTTGTGATTGAGTACATACCCGTAAATATCTTTAAATATCAACCGGCCCATAGGACTTACTGATGAGGATAGGCATACTAGGTGGAGGACAGCTTGGCTGGATGACTATAATGGAAGGTAAAAAGCTTGGCTTTGAGTTTTTGGTTTTGGACGGCTCTAAAACCTCTCCCGCCTGTAAAGTAGCAGACGGATGTTTTGATTATAGCAGGATAAATGAATTTGTGAGGCTCTGCGATGTTGTAACTTACGAGTTTGAGCATATTCCCGATGATGTGCTGGAAAGCGTTTCCCATCTGACCTTACCTTCCGTGGAGGTTTTAAATCTTAAAAAGAGTAAAGTGGAAGAGAAGCTATATTTAAGAAGAAGTGGATATCCCGTGCCTAACTTTCTGGTATCTGCTGTAGAAGACCTAGAAAAAACTGTGACAATGCTTAACCTTCCTGTGGTGATAAAGGCGGAGAGTCTTGGATATGACGGAAAAGGTCAATATCTGATAAGGGGAGATACAGGGAAGCTTAAGACAATTAGGATGAATCACAAAAAAGAGGAGCGGTTTTTAGTAGAAGAGTTTGTAGAATTTGATTTTGAATTTTCCATAATAGGTGTAAGAAGTGTTAAAGGAGAAATAAAATTATATCCACTAACCATAAACTATCACGAAGAAGGTATTTTGATATACAACAAGACCGCTGACCTAAACTTTCCGTTTGCGCAGGAAATAGTCAAATCTCTGATGGAAGAGTTAAACATAGTAGGGCTTTTGTGTATTGAGTTTTTCCATACAAAGGATGGGCGGATACTGATAAATGAGATAGCTCCAAGGACCCATAACACGGGACATTGGACTTTGGATGGCTCTTATACATCTCAGTTTGAAAACCTTGTAAGAGCAATCTGTGGTTTACCTCTTGGCTCCACAAGGCTAAAAAGCCCTTCTGGCATGGTAAATATAATAGGTAAGTCCTACGAAGAAATAGACATCAAGAGGATACTTTCTGTAGAGGGAACAAAGCTTTACTGGTATGGAAAGGAAAAAAAGTACAGAAGGAAAATGGGACATGTAAATGTAGTGGGAGATAGCCAACAGGAAGTGGAAAAGAAACTAGAGTATTTAAACGATGTGCTCTTTGGAGCTCTCAAGTGTTGAACCTTTGGTAAATATCCGTCAGTTCAGAAAGCCAAAGGTTTAGCTCCGCTTGGGGTAAAGCAATCATCCTCCACTCCCAATTGCCCTTGGAAGTGCCTGGTCTGTTCATTCTTGATTCTTTTCCAAGGTTCAAAAGGTCTTGCATGGGTACTATGCAGTAGTTTGCAACGGACATGTAGGAAAGCCTAATAAGCTCTGCGCTTACCTTTTCTTTTTCTACTTTCTTACCAATATACTTATAAAGTCTCTCTCTATCTTCCTCCGTAAGCTCATATTCAAACCAGTCCTTAAGGGGCAAGTTATCGTGTGTGGTGGTATAAACTACGCAGTTTTGTGTATAGTTATGTGGAAGATGTGAGCTGTGAGGCTCAAAGAAAGCAAAAGCAAGAACTCTCATTGATGGAAAACCAAACTTATCTCTTATTTCTTCCACTTCCCTGTCTATAGTGCCTAAGTCTTCCGCTATAAAAGGAAAGTCTGGAAAACGTTCCTTTAAAAGGCTGAAAAATTCCTCTGGGTAAGCCCTCTCCCATTTTCCATACTTTGCAGTTTTCTCTCCCTTAGGTACGGTGTAATAGGATATTAACCCTCTGAAATGATCAATACGCAAAATATCGTAAAGCCTTAAAGAGTGTTCTATCCTCTTTATCCACCATTGAAAGTTCTCTTCCTTTAATGCATCCCAGTTATAGACTGGGCTTCCCCAAAGCTGGCCTTCAAGGCTAAAGTAATCTGGTGGCACGCCTGCTACAACGTCAAACCTAAACAGGTGTTTGTTAGCCCATACGTCCGCGCTGTCAAAGGCAGGGTATATAGGAAGGTCACCTACGATCTTTATTCCTTTTCTATTGGCATATTCTTTGAGCTTAAGCCATTGTCTGAAAAATATATACTGCTTAAACTTCTCTTTTTTGATTTCTAAAGGATCGGGTTTTAGGTCTATCCATTTATCCCAAGAATTTGCGTTTTTCTTTCTAAGGGCAGAAAATACTGCGTAGTCTTCAAGCCAGAAGGAATTTTCTTCCTCAAAGGAATAGAAGTCTCTGGATTCGGAAAAGTTTTTAAACGCTTCCTCCAAAAGCACTTCTTTAAGGAAGTAAGCCTTAGGGTAATCCACTTTAGAAGTAGGGTTTTCTCTGAATTTTTCCAAACTCTCTGAAGAGATCAAACCTTCTTCACGCAAAAGTTCTGGGCTTATCAAAACAGGGTTGCCCGCGAACAAAGATGTAGAAAAGTAGGGAGAATTTCCAAATTCTTCAAAGGTTGGGTTAAGAGGCAATACCTGCCAAAGACTTTGGTTGCTTTCAGAGAGAAAATCTACAAAAATATACGCCTGTCTTCCAAAATCTCCTATGCAAAAAGGGGAAGGAAGGGAAATAACATGTAGTAAAACTCCAGCGGACCTTTGCATATACAGTTGTGTTATTATAAATAATCAACAATGAATTATGCACCGCAAATTATAAGTTATCTTAGTAGCTCAGATG
>CAZZKD010000074.1:0-1757 GCA_964655095.1 uncultured Thermocrinis sp. | reverse complement strand
CAAAAGGGATGCATCCACTTCCTGTTCTACTCCTTCCCTGATCACCGTTACCTTTTGCTTGGTTAGACGCTTGAGACTCTCTATGGAAGCTTTGGCCTTAAGTTCTTGATAAAATCCTATAACGCCGTTTATCAGCACAAGCCCCAACACAACAACGCTATCGTGCCAGTCCCCCAAAAAAAGGGCAAGAATGCCAGCTACTATAAGGATCACTATTAATGGATTTGTGTATTGTCTGAGGAATATACTTAGGAGACTTTCTTTTCGTTCTTCTATCTCGTTGGGTCCATAAAAGCTAAGCCTTCTCTTAGCTTCTTCGTTAGATAAGCCAAGATGGGACGTGCTTAACTCTTTGAGAAATTCCTCTGGGGTTTTGTAGTGCATCTTTTATCATATTGTATTATGGATAGACCTCTTGTAGGTATCATAATGGGGAGCATATCCGATTGGGAATACCTAAGGCCAGCTTACGAGGTTCTCAGGGAGTTTGAAGTCCCCTGCGAGGTTAAGGTAGTTTCTGCCCATCGCACACCGCAGGCTATGTATAAGTATGCCAAAAGTGCGAGAGAAAGAGGAATAGAGGTAATAATTGCGGGTGCAGGAGGTTCAGCCCATCTGCCGGGTATGACAGCGTCTATGACCACTCTCCCAGTAATTGGTGTGCCTGTGCCTTCCAAGCATTTAAACGGAGTTGATTCTCTTTATTCCATAGTCCAGATGCCTCCAGGGGTACCGGTAGCTACCGTGGGTATAGGGAACGGAACAAATGCGGGCCTGCTGGCAATCAGAATACTTTCCATAAAATATCCAGATCTCCAGCGTAAGCTGGAAGATTACACAAAAGAACTTGAAAAGAAGGTAGATAAAATGAACCAAGAGCTAAAAAGTATGCTATAATAATCCATATACAGGAGGAAAAAATGGCTCTGAGGATAAGGCTTGCTAAATTTGGCAGATCGCACCATCCAATCTATCGAATAGTTGTGATGGATTCACGCTCTCCAAGAGAGGGAAGATATATTGACATACTCGGCACCTATGATCCAAAAAGAAAGGAGTTGATTGATATAAAACCGGAAAAAGTCAAAGAATGGATACAAAAAGGAGCAGAAATTACCGATAGGGCTAAAAGTGTGCTAAAAAATGCTAACATACTTTAAGAAGGAGGTAGGAACATGAGCCAGCTCAGAGATATTGTGGAAATTGCTGCCAAGTCCTTGGTGGACAACCCCAACGGGGTCAATGTGGTAGAAATAGAGGGAGAAAAGACCATAGTTATTGAGTTAAGGGTGGACAAGGCAGACATCGGAAAAGTTATAGGCAAACAGGGCCGAATTGCCAGAGCCCTAAGGACCATCCTGTCCGCTATGGGAAGAAAAACGAACAAGAGGGTGGTCTTGGAAATATTAGAGTGATATATTTTTTAGGTGCTCAATTTGATTATCTCTTATTATGATTGCGTCAACCCTGCACTCCCGTGCGGGGTATTCCTTTAAAAATTTGTCTATACACATTTGGATTTTTGAAAGTTTTTTGTTATCTATTCTTTCCGCCGGTTCAAAACCAGCGCGTGTTCCCTTCACCTCTACAAACACGAGAACATCACCCTCAAGGGCTATAATGTCTATCTCTCCATACCTACAGTGAAAGTTTCTAAAAAGAATCTCGTATCCTAAGCTTAAAAGGTATTGGCAAGCCAAATCTTCAAAGTACTTACCCTTCTTCAATAGCGCTTAGAACTTCCTGCAAAGTTATGG
>CAZZKD010000073.1:0-3658 GCA_964655095.1 uncultured Thermocrinis sp. | reverse complement strand
CTCTTAGCTGTTTTACCAACTCTGCACTTATCATCTTCTCCTCCTCAAATCAATTATTATAAACCTTTCTTGGCTTTGTCCAATTATTCACCTGATATCCCAGGTGTCGTCCCCCCAAAGCCCGAGGGAACTAACCTACTTGCCCACCTTTGCCATATCCCTTCAATCATAACAGACTTTAAGGGAGAGAAGTCCCTTACAAAGAACTCCCCCAGCAAAGGCAAGACAAGGGCGGACCTCAGAACTTGCCAAACACTTTGGTGGGAGTTGGAATTCCTTCCATCGACGGCCTCACAGGAACTTGGCTCGCTCTGAAGGCTTTCAAGCTTACCTTCTTTCAGTCTGTTGTAGATAAAACAAATGGCAGAACCTTGAAGACGCATAAGGGATAAGAGTTTGTTTTTGTCTTGGTTGTTTTTAAACTCCAGCTTAAACTGGACACTAACAAACATCACCTTTTAGTATAGCATAGCATAGGTCAAAGCAAATGAAAGAATACTGTCCCACAAGAATTATTGGACAAAGCTATTTGAGTTTAAAAAGCTCTTTTGTAAAATCATCCGTTGGTTGTAAATTAATTGCTATGGTGAAGTCCATATGAGTTTAGCGCTGGCTATATTGATAGGATGGTTTATAGGGGTTTTCTTTATTCTGCTTTTTCCTATCGCCTTCATAGTCTTAACCCTCCTTCGCGTTGTGTATTACCTTTTTATTGAGCCTAAACTTCATCGATCAAAGCCTTCTCAAGATACTCCGCAAGAGCCTGAGCCCAAAAACTTATCTCCTTGATAGAGTTCCCCTCTGCATGGACAAAAGTTCCATGCACACCCACCCTTGAGGGTGAGCTTCTCTATCCTCTTTGTTTTCAAACTCCAACTTGAACTGAACGCTCACGAACATCAACTTTTACATATCCTTCGTAGGTTTATATAGTTTATCAATAATTATTCCGCAGTGTGGTTAGCAAGGAGATATAGTAGAATTATTGGACAAAACCACCTTTCTTTATAACAACTTTAACTATTCTGTCTCCTTCTATGCTCCATCTTTGTGTAAATTTACCCGTTGGAATTTCCTCATCCTTTAATCTGTCGTAAAATACAGAACCCTCAGCAGTAACAAGCATAATTTCAATCTCCTCCTCTTTCTTTATAGGGACGACATCTACCAGTTCCTCTTTTCTTAAAGCTAAGACTCCTACACCCTTGCTTGCCCTACTCTTGGTTGGTATATTGCTTGCCTCCATCTTTTCTATCCTGCCCCTATCTGTGATCAATAGCAAGAAATCCTCGTCTTTTATGACCCTCAGGCCCACCACTTGATCATCCCTTTCAACCTTTATGCCAGCCACTCCTTTGGATCCCACAGTGGCAGGAGAAACTTCCAGGATTGGAAACCTCAACACTTTTCCTGCTTTGGTCAAAAGAAGTATTTCTCCCTCTTCTGGAGATTGGATGAGCCTTACCACCTCTCCCTGATCGTCTGTTAGCTTTATCACACTTATTCCTTGAGCCTTGTATTCAAAGTCTACCAAGGGTATTTTCTTTATGTATCCTTTGCTGGTGGCAACAAGGAGCCTGTCCATGGCTTGGGATCTTATAAAGGCTCCTATAACTCTTTCTTCTGGCTCTTTGAAGGACACCTTGCTACCCTGCAAAGCATGAACTCCTGCTATCCAGTATACCCTGCCCCTGTTAGATACCATAAACAGCCCATCGTCAAAGGGCACTTCCAGTACATCTATCACCTCTCCACTCTCTATGTCTTCCAAAGGCAATACCCTTCCGTCTGAGAATATTACCACTGTTATACTGCCTGTCTTAGACTCCTGACCTACTCCTTCCACGAATGTCCTTCTGATTGCTGGGAAAGACTCAGCCAATTTGGAAGTCTCCTCAATGAAGAGCTTTACTCGATCCTCTTCACTCTCCACAAGTTTTCTGTAGTAGGCTATCTTTTCTCTTAATTCCTTTTCCTCTTCTTCTAACTTCTTTCTTTCCAAGGAAGTAAGTCTCTGGAGTCTGAGTTCCAGCACTGCGTTTGCCTGCACTTCAGTTAGTGAATAATTTCTCATAAGCTTTTCTTTCGCCTCCGCTCCGTCCTTGGAAGTTCTTATATCCTGAATAACTTGATCCAAATTAGAAAGGGCTATCATCAAACCATTGACTATGTGGAGTCTTTCCTCTGCCTTTTTTAAGTAATACTTTGACCTTCTGTATATGACTTCCAGTCTGTGGCGTATAAACTCCTGAAGTAATACCTTTATCCCTACCTGCCTTGGCTCTCCGTCTATGAGGACCACAAAGTTTATGGGAAAGTTTTTTCTAAGCTGTGTGTATCTATAAAGCTTTTCTAAGACTTCAGAACCTTTTGCTTCCCTTTTGAGCTCAACTACAATTCTGAGACCTTCCTTGTCTGATTCATCCCTTATGTCCGATATCTCTTTTAACCTTCCTTCCTTTACCAATTCTGCCATCCTTTTTATTAGCTCCGACTTATTTACCTGATAGGGTATTTCTGTTATAACTATTTGCTCCCTACCGCCAGAAACCTTTTCTATATGCGCCTTTGCCCTAATTCTGGCTTGTCCTTTGCCCTTTTTGTAGAACTCTATAAGCTCTTGATAGTTTTCAATTATTCCCCCTGTGGGGAAGTCAGGACCTTTTAGGTGTTCCATTATTTGCTCTGTCTCTACATCTGGGTTTTGGGCCACAAGGATCAAAGCTTTGGCAACCTCTTTTAGGTTATGGGGTGGGACGGAGGTAGCCAAACCTACGGCTATGCCGGAAGTGCCATTACAAAGAAGGTTAGGAAACTTAGAAGGCAAAACCTGAGGCTCTAACGCGGAACCGTCAAAGTTTGGAAGAAAATCCACCGTATCTTTGTCTATATCCTCAAGCATCAAAAGAGCATATTTGGAAAGCTTGGCTTCTGTGTATCTCATGGCTGCGGGCGGGTCACCATCTATGGATCCAAAGTTTCCCTGCCCTACTATAAGTGGATAGTTCATAACAAAGCCTTGAGCCATTCTCACAAGGGCTTCATAAACTGCCTGATCACCGTGAGGATGAAAGTATCCCAAAACTGTGCCAACGATCCTAGCGCTTTTTACAAAATTCTTATCAGGCAACAGCCCCATGTCATACATAGCATACAGAATGCGCCTTTGAACGGGCTTTAGCCCATCCCTAACATCCGGTATAGCCCTCCCCACTATAACGGACATTGCGTAGTCTATGTAAGACTGTTTTACTTCTTCTTCTACTGGGATTTCTATGATTTCCATCGTTTTTAAATATTATACCCCAATACATACGCTGGGTGAGAAATTACCTAAGCACATAGCTTTTTCTGAAACAGCTGTAGTCAATAGCACACCCATAAAGGTAAGCCAAAGGAGTATATATGGTGCGCAGAGTTGTACGTCAGACACCTTAGGAATTCTTCCTAACTTATAAATCCCCGTCCTTCAAAGGGCTTTCTAATAAGGTAACTAAACGCTTTACCAATTTCTCACCTGACGTATTGTAAAAATGATTTTTTAAAAGACTTTTAAAGTTTGTTTAAAATTAAGGAACCTAAAATGAACTACTTTTTTCTCTTTGTGATTGGCTCAGTGCTTGGAAGTTTTTACAATGTTTTGATATATAGGATCCCA
>CAZZKD010000072.1:0-1684 GCA_964655095.1 uncultured Thermocrinis sp. | reverse complement strand
GAAAATCAAAGAACAGCTGTTAACCCGGCAGATTAAAAACTCATTACTAAAGCCAAGATCTTTTATGTTTTGGCTCATCATCTTTTCAACTCCACACGGTAGATGGAGTATGGAGAGAGATTGTTCGAAAAATCCTTCAAGGTAGTTATAATAAAGCCTAAGGATGTATGTAAAAGAGCTTAAAAGCCTTCAGGACGAGCCAAGTTGGGAGAAGAAAGCCAACGGAAGGAATTCCAACTCCCATCAAAAGGCTTGGCAAGTTCTGAAGTCCGCCCTTGTCTTGCCTTTGCTGGGGGAGTTCTTTGTAAGGGACTTCTCTCCCTTAAAACCTGTTATAGTTGAAGGGAAATGGCAAAGGCGGGCAAGTAGGTTAGTCCCCTTAGAGGTTGGGGGACGTCCCAATGAGGGGGTTTTTCGAACAACCTCAGCGGTAAAGTAACCTGTAACACACGTCTAAGGTTAAGCTAAAAGGGTTACTCTCTCTGCTGTATGCCTTAACTTTTTAAATGATGAAAGAGCTTGTTCTTGTCCTGACAGGGGCTGGTATATCGGCAGAAAGTGGGATCCCTACCTTTAGAGGGGAAGGAGGACTTTGGAAGCAGTTCAAGCCAGAAGAGCTTGCCACACCGCAGGCTTTTTTCAAAAATCCTAAGCTTGTTTGGGAGTGGTACGACTGGAGAAGGCAGATAATAAGCAAAGCAGAGCCTAATAAAGCTCACCTACTTTTGGCTGAGTTGGAAAGACGATTGGAGAATTTCTTTATAATCACTCAAAACGTGGATGGGCTACACCAAAAGGCTGGGTCTAAAAAGGTCATAGAACTTCACGGAAATATCTGGAGGGTTAGGTGCACAAATTGTAAAGAAGAGTATGAGCTTTATGAAGCACCACTTAAAGAAATTCCACCAAAATGTAAATATTGCGGTGGATTGTTAAGACCTGCAGTGGTATGGTTTGGGGAAAGTCTTCCAGAGAAAGCCCTCTCCGAAAGCTTCGCACTTTCCAAAAATTGCGAACTTTTCTTAGTGGTCGGGACATCCGGTCTTGTCTATCCTGCAGGATACTTACCTTTTTTAGCCAAACAACATGGGGCAAAGGTTGTGGAAATAAATCCAGAGAGCACGCCTATATCAGAAATAGCGGATGTGGCAATAAGAGAAAAGGCGGTCAAAGGGCTTGAACAATTCTTAGAAAAGATGTTAAATTTTTAATTCAAAAATGAACAGGAAAGAGCAGATTTTAAACCTCATAGCCAATGGCTACAATACGGTAAAATCGCTAGCAGAATATTTTAATGTTTCTTTGATGACTATATACAGAGACGTTAGGGAATTAGAGAAGGAGGGAAAGATAATCAGAAGACATGGAGAACTCCTTTTAAAATCTGAGGAAGAGCAATTTCAGGAAACTGGAGTGTGCGCTTATTGTGGAAAGATCTTGGATAGACGTTTGGAATTTGTGTATAGACTTAAAAGTAAAGCTGTTTGTGCTTGTTGTGCCCACTGTGGCCTTTTGCTGTTTAGCAATATTCAAAATAACGAGGTTCAATCTTGTATGACACGGGATTTTATATCGGGAAACCCTATCAATTGCTTTTCCGCTTGGTATGTGGTAGGATCCTCCGCCAAGCCTTGTTGCATTCCCTCCGTTATAGCTTTTGCCGATAAAGAGGATGCAGAAAAAT
>CAZZKD010000071.1:0-1587 GCA_964655095.1 uncultured Thermocrinis sp. | reverse complement strand
AGATTTTTTTTACCCAGGTTTATAATACAGGTTTATAGTAGGGCTTTGTCCAATTATTCACCCAGTATTCCTGGATATAGTCCCCCCAAAGCCAAAAGGAACTAACCCTAATGCTCTCCTTATCCACATCCCCTCCACCTTCAACAGGCGGAAGAGAGGAAGGTTTTCTAAACCTTCCAAGACAAGGCAAGGCTTGACAGAGCTTTTAACCTTGTAAGGGATTCCTTCCATTGGCTCCCTTGCAAGACCCTATCTCACTCTGAGAGCTTCCATTTATAATATAACACAGTGAAAAACAAAATGCAAGGGGTTAGAGAAGCGAGTATGAATTTTTGGACAAAACTACATTGTTTTATAATTTTAAGCTAAGGAGGTGAGCTATGCCAGTATTTGTGATGCTAACCACACTTACGGACGAAGGTATGAAAACTTTGAAAAACAAGCCGGAAAGGATCAAGGAAGTAGACAAAGAGGTAATGGACAAGTTCGGGGTTAAGATCTTAGCTCAGTATGCGGTGATGGGACCTTACGACTTTGTAAACATAATAGAAGCTCCGGACAACGACACAGTAGTAAAGATGGCCATAGAGCTGGGATCCAGGGGGACTATAAGAACGCTGACCATGCCAGCTATAGAAATTGATAGGCTGATAGAGGACCTAAAGAGCATCTGAAATTTATGTATCATGCCCTTGAGCTCTTTTTGAGTATAGCAAAGGCCTACACTGACCTTACTTTTGGCAGGAGCAAAGACGAGCTCATAAGTAGATGCCTAAAGGCTACAAGGCTTTTAAAAGAACACCCTTTGGATACCGTAAGAGCTAATAAGGAGATTAGCACTGGGATTGAGTCTTTTTTGGAACGCTTGGAAAGGTTCGTAAAGAATCATCCAGAAGAAGTAGATTGTTTTGTGGAACTCTTGAGCATATTTTTAAAATCCCCCATTCCGTGTAAAATAAGAATGATAAATTTTTCGGAGGTCTTAGTTGAAAATAGGAGAGATATTAAAGAAAGAGTTTAGCGTGTCCTTTGAGTTTTTCCCTCCCAAGTCTCCGGAGGGCGAAGCAGAGCTATTTAAGACTATAAAAGAACTAGAATTCATAAAACCGACCTTTGTATCCATTACCTACGGAGCAGGTGGAAGCACAAGGGATAGAACAAGAAACATAGCTAAGAGAATACATACAGAAACCAATTTAACTGTAATGGCTCATCTGACGTGCATAGCTCATTCTAAGGAAGACATAATGCAGATCTTACAGGATTACAAAGATATAGGAATAGAAAACATATTAGCACTAAGAGGGGATATTCCAAAGGATGGCTTAAAGGATTCTACCATAGGATGTAAATATGCGGTGGAATTGGTAAGGTTTATACGAGAAAACTTCGGTGATTGGTTTTCCATAGGTGTGGCAAGCTATCCAGAAAAACATATAGAGTCTCCCAACATGGACTGGGAGATTAGACATTTCAAAGAGAAAGTTTTGGCTGGTGCTGACTTTTCCATAACCCAGATGTTCTTTGATAATACCTACTATTATAGGTTTGTGGAAAGGTGTCAAAAAGAAAGTATAAATATACCTA
>CAZZKD010000070.1:0-3870 GCA_964655095.1 uncultured Thermocrinis sp. | reverse complement strand
GGCTTAGAACAACAACTGACTACCTTAATCAAAATAAGACAAATCAATAATTTTGTCAAGGGGGTACCCCTCGCAAATGAAGGTTATTTTCCGAAAATCCGAGGTTGTGCAAAGTTGAGTGTGTTATTGTCAAATTTAAGTCCTTGTCTCCCAATGCTTTAAGCAATCGTGCATAATTATGATTTTGTGCAATTACATAATTATGACTTTATGTTTTTGTGATGACTTGTATCTCTCAGAAGCTTGAGAAACAAAGTCTTAGCTTATCTTAAATTGAGACAAAACAAAAGGAAAGACTATCCCTATTCAGTTGCCAATTTGACAAGGGCTATATAAAAGCCCTCAGAACTTTTAGTTTATTATAACACACTCCAACAAAATTTATGAAGAATTGGATTTTTGATGAAATTTTAAAACCTTTCCTGGGAAAAGTATTCAAAATACACGGATCTAACTTCGTCTTTTATCAAGGATTTAGCAATGTTTGCGGTGATGGGTGCATGGAGTATGCCATTTCTGTAATGTCCAGAGAGCAAACAGTAATTTTCTTCTGCTATGAAAATAGGTTTTTCATCAGGTGTAGTTGGTCTAAAACCGTAAAGGGTAGATATAACTTCAGCTTTTGCCAGAGATGGAACTACTCTTATTGCATTACTGCACAGATAGTTCAACCCACTCACCGTGTTCCCGCCCAAAAAGGCCACATCTTCCGAAGTGGCACCTATGTAAGTGTATCTGCTTCTTGGAATGATGTAAGAAATAGTGGAATAATTAACTACATCAACGGGTTTGGCTTTAACTTTTATAGCCTGGCCCTTTATAGGATATACGGGCACATCAAAGAGCTCTTTGGTCCAAGCTCCCGTGCAAAAAACGTAGTAGTCTGCGGTGTAGCTCTCTTTTAAGCCCTTTAGAGAATTAACTCTTCCGTCTTTGAAGTCTACCTTTCCGATCTCGTCTATTTGAATTTCCACTCCCAACCTTTCCATAGCCAAAAGTAGAGCATCCATCAAATTCTCCGCGTCTACCCATCCTTCTTCTCCATACCTTATTATTGAAACTACTTCCTCAGAATGATAGTCCAGCTTTTCAAGAAACTCCACAGAATAGCCTCTTGCTCTGTATTGCTCAGCCTTTTTTATGAGTTCTTCCTCCCCCTTTAGAACAACCCTAAGCATTCCATCATTCCAATAGTCTATTTTCAGCCTTGAAACCTCTTCTACGAGCTTTACGTATTCTGGGAACATCTTAAGGCTTTCATAGGAAAATTTAAAGAGCTCCCCCTCCAAGCCTTCCGAGAAGGGAGCTAGCATACCGCCTGCAACCCAAGAGGTTGCGTCCTGAGGGTTTCTTGTTATTATCTTTGTTCTGAAACCCTCTAAGGCAAGGTAAAGCGCAGTGCTAAGCCCTATAACTCCACTGCCTACTATAGCTACTTTCATGCTCTCTTAGGAAAGAGTATAAGCTTACCTTTTGTAGAGTAAGAGCTAAATGTGTATGGTTTAATCTCCTTTGGCAACTTTTCAATTTGGAAATTTTCAAACACGAGCGCTGTTTTTATGGGCATAAAAGGATTTAGAAGGTAGGCTATTACAAAAAGCCCATCCATCAAAGTGTATAAAACTTTCTTAAGGGCTTCCTCGTCAGTCTTTGCCAGGTTCCAGGGTGCTTTGCTATCTACGTATTTGTTCAAAAAGGAGGAAAGCCTAAGAACTTCCTCCAACGCATGGTAAAAGTCTATCTCCCTCATAAACCTCTCGTAGTTTTCTACAACATCAGCGCAAAAGCCAAGATACTCTGGATCTTTATCACCCGCAACCCTTCCTCCTAAGTGTTTGACAACCATAGCCAAAACTCTGCTGTATAGGTTGCCAATCTCGTTGGATAGCTCTCCAACTATTCGGTTTTTCAAAGCCTCCTTTGTTATATCCCCATCTTGCCCGAAGGGCACTTCCCTCAAAAGGAAATACCTTATCTCATCCAAACCGTATTCTTCTACCAGATCATAGGGACTTATTACATTACCCAAGGATTTGGACATCTTCTGACCTTCTACCTTCCACCAGCCATGGGCAAATATGGCTTTTGGCAGCTCGTATCCTACGGAAATCAGAAAGGCTGGCCAATAGATCGCATGAAATCTGAGTATGTCCTTTCCCACCAAATGGAGATCCGGTGGCCAAAAGTCCATCCTTTCATACACCGCAGAAAGATAATTAAAAAGAGCATCAAACCAGACGTATATGGTGTGCTCCTGGTCAAAGGGCACGGGAATGCCCCACTTTACCCTACTTTTTGGCCTAGTAACCGAAAGATCCTTTAAGCCTTGCTTTACAAAGCTGAGAACCTCGTTTTTCCTGTAGGAAGGAAGCACAAAATTGGACTCTTTCTCTAACAGCTCTTCTATAGCCTTTTGATACTTGGAAAGCTTAAAAAAGTAAGAAGGCTCTTTTATGTATTCGCAGGGCTTTAGATGTATTGGACACTTGTTTCCTTCCAAGAGCTCGCTTTCTGACTTGAATTCCTCACATCCAACACAATACCAACCTTCGTATTCTCCTAAGTAGATATCTCCCACCTCGTAGCTTTTTACAAACACCTCTTGCGCAAGCTTGACATGATAAGGATCTGTAGTGCGGATAAAGTGGTCGTAGCTTATGTTGAGAAATTCCCATAGCTTTTTGAAGTTCTCCGAGTTTAGATCTGCCAGCTCTTTCGGAGATAATCCCTTTTCTTCTGCTGATTTCTGTATTTTTAGACCGTGCTCATCCGTTCCAGTTAGGAAGAAAACATTATAACCTCTGAGTCTGTAAAAGCGCGCTATGGCATCCGCTGCTATGGTTGTGTATGCATGACCTACGTGCGGAACATCATTAACGTAATATATGGGTGTTGTGATATAGAACTTCATGGTTTTATAATTATAAATACCCTCGCAACGGGACAGGGTGAACCCCGCCAGGCCCGAAAGGGAGCAACGGTAAGCCTGCCGTCCCGGGTGCGAGGGTTTTGCAATGGAAAAGCTCATATATCTTGTCAGACACGCCCAAAGTGAGTTTAACGAAAAGGGAATCTTTCAAGGAAGGCTTGATAGTGATCTAACTCCCTTAGGTTTTGTTCAAGCAAGGATGTGCGCAGAGTTTCTAAAAGACAAGGGAATACAACTAATAATTAGCTCTCCACAGAGGAGGGCATACAAAACTGCACAAACCATAAGCGATGTTTTGGATATTCCCCTCAAGGTTGATGAAAGAATAAGGGAGATGTCCTTTGGAGTTTTTGAAGGAAAACATTTTTGGAGTTTGGTAGAAGAAAATAAAGAGACTTTCCTTAATTGGCTAAAGGACCCAATAACCTATCCTTTACCAACGCAAGAAAATATGAAGGAGTTTGAAAACAGGGTTAAAAGCTTTTTGGAGGATCTTATCAGCTTACCGCAAAATAGATTGTGCGTGGTAGCCCATGGTGGCACGTTGCACGCTATTGTATGCCTGACTGTTGGATTGAGCCTGAATAACTTATGGAATATTCACATGGACAACACAGGAATAAGCCTTTTGGAATTTGACGGAGATAGATTCCATCTAAGATTACTCAACAGCCTTTGCCACTTAAAACTATGAGTATTTATAAACGATTTTCCCCCTTTCTACAGTTTCTGGTATTAGGGTAAGCTTTTGATCGCTCATGAAGGAAACGAAACCCTCTATAAGCCCGGCAAAAAAGTATATTATGGGAGATTCTGCCACATTTTCTCCTACTATAGCATCGGTAAATATGTCTTCTTCTATAGTGATTTTCCCATCTTCTTTACTTATAACCTTCGCAAATCCCAAGTCTTCTAGTATAATGCACGCCCTTCTTAAAGCT
>CAZZKD010000069.1:0-3901 GCA_964655095.1 uncultured Thermocrinis sp. | reverse complement strand
CCAAAGAGCAGAGCATCAAAGGGCATTTTACCCACTGCAAACTTTAAAACCTCTCCATCTTCCCTGACCCACCAGACCTCATCCTTGTCCATTAGGGAAAACAGAAAACCTGTCTTGTAAGCTTTAATACCCACATTCCTTGAGCCCGTGCTTATCTCCCTTAAGACGTTTAACTCCTCGTCCAAGACCACCACAGTATCTGGGTCGTAGTTTGCGACGATCACATACCTATCCGTAAAATCAATGCCTATGCTGCTTTTCCCAACCTTTACCCTTTTAACAAGCTCGTCCCTTTTTGTGTCTATCTTGGACAAGTATCCGTCCCTGCTTATGACGTAAGCGTAACCTCTCCAGAACTTTACGGTGGCGTGGTTCATGTTTCCCAATGCTTCTATCCTCTTTACCAGTCTTCCGTTTTCCACCACCGCTAAGGAAGACCTTTCCCTCTCCACCACGTATAACTTTTCCGCGAGAGCTAAGCTGATGGACAGTAAAAACAGTATCAGAGGTAGCATGCAGGGTCCTCCTCTCTGTAGTCTCCATAAACCGCATAAGCTCTCGCCCTTGAGTTACCATTGCATATTTCAATGTAAGGACAGCTACCGCACCTACCCTTTAACTTCCTAAGCTCTTCTCTAAGAAAACTCAAAAGCCCGTTCCCATTCCAGATCTCCCTAAAATCTCTTTCCTTTACGTTTCCTACGGAATGGAAGAAGAAAGGATCTGGTTTTACGTTCCCTCTGTGGTCTATATTCACAAGCCTTTTACCTGCCTGATTTCCTCCCCAGTACTTTAACCTCTCGTAAAGCCTTTCAGAAAGCTCTGGGTATCGTTCTTTGAAAATTTTGTAAAGCACAACTCCGTCCGCCTCGTTGTTTCCCGTAACCACATCTATAGCCTTGTCCCTTTCCACATACTCAAAGGCTTTTTTTACGATAAACCTTACCCAACTTCTGTATTCTTCCTTCTCAAGGTCTGTAAGTTTCTTAGCCCTGCCAGAATAAACAAGATGGGATATGTACAGCTTAGGAATATTTTCCCTCTCTACAAGTTCAAAGATAAAAGGTAGGCTCTTACTCGTGAAGGGTGTTAAGGTAAAGCGCAGACCTACCTTCATACCCTCCTTCAAACACAACCTAATTGCGTTTAAAGACTTTTCAAAGGCCCCTTTTTTCCCTCTGAAGGCATCGTGAATATGTGGCTCTCCGTCTATGCTTATACCAACATAGTCAAAGTTTTTCTTTATGTGGTCAATGTATTCTTCTACCAAAAGCCCGTTGGTGGAAAGGTATGTCCTTATCCCTTTCTCCTTCAAAAGCTTAGCAATGTGAAAGATGTCTTCCCTCAAAAGTGGCTCACCACCGGAGAGTATGGTAAACCTGAAATTGACCTCCCTCAGCCTTTTTACGAGCTTTTCTATTTCCCGAAGGGTAAGCTCTTCGTCCTTTCCTTGATTGGCGGAAGAGTAGCAGTGTTTGCAGTATAGGTTGCACGCATTGGTCAGGTTCCATATGACTATAACACCGTCAAAAGGTCTGTAAGTCCTTCCCAAAAGGGTATCCCTTATGTATTCAGTTAGCCTAAGCATGGTTTAGCTCCACCACCACTTCGCATATACCTTCCCCGTTGACATTGCACTTGGTTTCGTAAGCTCTAACCCTCTTGCCCATATAAGCCTCTACCACGCCTGCCACAAAACCGGCTTCAAAATGGCATATGCGCTTCCCTATGTTTGGCATGCCAGAGCACGTAATACATTCATCCAATGCAACCACAAGCTTGTTTTCCTTTAAGTCTACTGGAGCCAAAAGCCCTATTTTTGCATCCTTTACAAAATCTATAACCTTGCCAAGGTATTTTTGCAGGTTCCCGTCTAAGAGTGTGCTTCCAACCTCCTTCCCCAACTCCCTACCCGCATTCTGCATGAGGGTTATCGTTCCCTTTTGCCCTACAGTATCCTCAAGATACAAACCGACAAACACCCTAAAAGCCCTAAATATCATCACAGACACATCTTCCCCTAAATGGGGTCTTCTTATCTTGGATACGAGTTCAATCAAATTTCCCATCCCTCAAGGCCTCCAAAAAGTTCATAAGCGCCTCCAGCTCTTCCTCTCTCAGCTCTATCTTTGGCATGGCGTTTCTTTGGTATCCCAAAAGCTTGTAAGCATTCTCTGGGTCAACGATCTGAACCATCAGAAGGGCTTTCTCTCTGTTTTTGGCAGACCACTTCAAAGGTGGTCCAAAGGCTTTCTCAGTGGTGTGATGACAGCCCCAGCACTTTTCCATAAATACCTGATAGCCAAGGAATGCACCTTCCAAAGATCTGTTTTTATTCACAAAGTTATACTTGCCTGCGGGAAGGTTTGCAGGGTATGCTTTTAATTTGCTCAGTGTGGTGGCGTCGTAAATCACAAGGCTCCCATCCCTTTCATAAACGCTAACGTAAGCTAAGTTACCATCTCCGTTAAACTCCGTATGGGTTGCCCTCTTCCCCTGCTCCGGGGTAAGCTTTTTCACTTCAAAGCTTCTCTTGTGCAGAAGCGTCAGGCTGTCCGTAGAGGTATCTACCCACAGGTAGGGTGTTCTGTAGTTGCTCCTAACTAAGAACCCCTCTCCATCCAAGGGTATGTCCTTTACATGCTCCCAGCTGTATGCTTTCCAGATTGAGAGGAGTCTTCTGTTTAACTGAGGAGTGGCAAAGTAGAAGTTTCCTTCAGCATACCAAAAGTAAGCGGAGGCTAAGTGGGGAAGGCCAGAAGTTTTAAGCACCTTAACAGGTTCAAGGGTTTCGACCCTGTAAACCTTCAGACCCTCTTTTGTACCACCTATCAGATACCTCTCCAAAGGGTCTATGGTAAAGTCCTCAAGGGGGGCATCCAGTTTCTTGTATTCAATGCGAAAGTCCTTAGAAACAAAACCCACCAGCGGATTATCTCTAAGGGTCAGGATAAAACCATCTTTAAAATCATAGACTGCGTTGATCCTACCCTCAACCTTTTCCACCTTTAAAAGCCTTAGGTCTTCGCTAAAGAAGACCAAAGAGGGTGGTAACCAGCAGGAAGCAACCAGAACCTCACCATCCCTTGATAGGGCAATGTTTCTAAGATAGATACAGGCTCTCACCTTTTTCAAAGTTCCCTCTCTGTAAGAATACACACCAACCCAGCCGTCCCTTGAAGGGATGTATGCCCTTTCCCCGTTTTTTGAAAACTTTATCCCACCGTGCATGTTGGAGAAGGGAAATTTGGTAAGAAGCTTATCACCTTCCATAACCCACACTGAGTTATTCCCCCTCTCTACCACGAGGGTATAGTCTGATGTTTTCTCAAGGCTGATTTTTTCCACGTTTAGAGCATGAAGACTCTCCCTAATCCGACCATCTTCCCAAGATACTTCCTTAACAGGCTCTTTGATAAATTCAACTATGGCTTTTATTTCCTCTTCTTTTAGATACTCAAAGGAGGGCATACCAACAGTGCCATTTTTGATTATTTGGTAAATTTTCTCATCTGATTTGAGCACAAAAAAAGGAGGAAAGGAGAAAAGAGGAGGTGCGGTTTTGCCAAGTCTGTCTTCTCCATGACAACTGGCGCAGTGTTTTAGGTAAAGCTCCCGCCCCCCTCCAAAGGAGAGGGAGAGGAGGGACAGGAGTAGAAGAAAGTTTTTCATTAGTAAAGGTCCCTCATGGTGTTGTATACGTTAAAGTGTCCGGTGGGGGTGGCAACCCAATCACCCGTTATTGTCTTTTTGAGGGTAAGGGTCTTATCGTCGTAAATGAGGATCGCCTGCTTTCTGGGTTCTTCCTTCTTGCCCCAAACTGCTACCCAGACTTCGTTTCCATCTTTGTTATACTCAAGGTGAACAGCCCTACCCTCAAACTCTGGCGGGATTTCTATTG
>CAZZKD010000068.1:0-1553 GCA_964655095.1 uncultured Thermocrinis sp. | reverse complement strand
GGCTAACAACTGTTCTTTGATTTTCTACTCAAACCGTATTATATTTATCTATATGTTAAACATAGCATTCCGCCTGACAGAAGTAGAGGGTATTCCAGGCAGTATTCCGTCCCGCCTGGTGCAGGTGGAATGGAAAGCTCTCTTAAACTTTATTTCTTTCCCAAAACTTCTTGCTTGGCTCAGGATAGTTGAAACTTCTCAACTCAAACTCAAAAAACTACTCAAATGGGTAGGTTCGGATAAGTATGGTTAAGGAAAAATGGGACGGTTAGATAAGTATGCCAGAAGAGAATAAAACGGAGAGAGCTACCCCGTATCGGAGGAAGAAGTTAAGAGAAGAGGGCAACGTAGCCAAGAGTATAGAAATAGCTACAGCAAGCACTATTTTAGTGGGAACAATAGTTATTTTCTTTATAGGTTATACTATTTTTGAGAAGACCTTAAGGCTCTTTTGGAGTGTATCTTCCAACCCACTTGCGGATGCTTCTATCGTGTTTGCTCATTTTAAGGAAGAGGTCATACCTTTCATATTCCCTTTTTTTGTTTTAACCATACTTGTGGTTTTCTTGACCCATGTAGCCCAATTCGGTTTTATTTTTACATTAAAACCTATCCAGCCAAAACTTGAAAGGTTAAATCCTTTTGAAGGCATTAAAAGAATCTTTTCTCTCACCACTCTTTTTGAGCTTACAAAAAACAGTCTAAAGGTCTTTCTCCTAATCTTGGTTGCTTATTTTTTCTTCAGATCTGAAATGGGAAAACTCATGGGAATTTATTCCAGCGACCCATCCCTTAGTATAAAAAATTTTCTTATTTTTACTTTCAAGTTAATAATTTTCATAGGTGTGATTGCTCTTTTTATAGCTTTTTTAGATTATGCATACAAACGTTGGGATTATGAGAGGAAGATCAGAATGAGTAAGGAAGAGGTAAAAGAAGAGTATAAACAGCATGAGGGTAATCCTATAATAAAAAGTGCAATAAGGAAGAGAATGAGACAACTATCCAGAGGTAGGATGCTGCAAGAAGTGCCAAAGGCAAGCGTGGTAATAACCAACCCTACACACATAGCTATAGCTTTGCGCTACAATCCAGAAAAGGGAGACAAAGCTCCCATAGTTTTGGCAAAGGGTAAAGGAAAGATAGCGGAAAAAATAGTAGAGGTCGCCATGATAAACGGTGTGGTTGTGGTAAGGAGGGAAGCCTTGGCAAGAGCCCTATACCCTGTAGTAGAAATTGGTGAAGAGATACCTCCCAAGTTTTACAGAGCTGTTGCGGAGATAATAGCTTTCGTCATGGCTCGTAGGAAAAGGATAGTGGCTTGATGGAAATGGGAAAGCTCCTTATTTTATTAGGGACATTCTTGATAATCTTTGGACTGATTTTCATTCTATTTGAAAAGGCACCCTTTGGCTTTGGAAAGTTGCCGGGAGATATAGTGTTTAAGAAGGATGGCTTTACCTTTTACTTTCCTATCATTACATCACTGTTGATAAGTCTTATTCTTACTCTTGTTCTCAACCTTGTGTTTTGGTTGTTTAGAAAGTAAGTGG
>CAZZKD010000067.1:0-6827 GCA_964655095.1 uncultured Thermocrinis sp. | reverse complement strand
GGGGTACCCCTAGCAAATGAAGGTTATTTTCCGAAAAGGAGAGGTCGTGCAAAGTTGTGTGGGTTATCGTCAAATTTCAGTCTTTGTCTCCGATCAACTTAAGCAATCGTGCATAATTATGACTTTGCACAATTACATAATTACGACTTTATGTTTTTGTGATGACTGGTGTCTCTCAGAAGCCTGAGAAACAAAGCCTTAGCTTATCTCAAATTGAGACAAACCAAAAGGAAAGACTATCCCTATTCAGTTGCCAAGTTAACAAGGGTCCTAGCAGAACCCTCAAAGCTTTTTTTTAATTATACCATATTCTCAGATTGTTCAAAAAGTCATAGAGCCTTGATATGATCTTGCTGTAGGTATAAAGCGGAATTTTAGGATCGTTGTAAGAGATACCTTAGATTAGGACGATTGGCTTTATTTTTTCCAAATTAGAAGGACAATTTGATTTTTAGAGTCCCATAGGGAAAAACCCTCAAAGGTAAGAAACAGTATAATTAGCAAAAACAGTTATTGCGTGTTGTGTTATAATAGCGAACAAGTATAGCCTATGCATACAAACAAAGAAAAGAGGGATATATTATTGCTGAATGTTAGATAGGTTAGTCCTTTCCATATACCTAGGCACACTTTTCTGTATAGTCTTTATAGTGGCGCCCATCTTACTTAGAATAGAGCAAAACAAGAATTTAGCAGGACGGTTTTATGGAAGGATTCTTTGGCGGTTTTACAAGCTTGCATTTTTAATGATAATGTTTTATCTTTTATCATCTGATGATAGTAGAGTTTATGCTATCCCGCTTATGGTTGGTCTGGCGCTGAACGTCGCACTATCCCTTTATCTGAAAAATCTAAAAAAATCAATAGGTGATATAGATAGGATACCCTATGATGATCCAAAGAGAACAAAGTTTAGAAGACTGTCTATAATTTCTACACTAATACTGTTTCTGAATTTTGTTATATCAATTCTCGTTTATATAAAAACCTTTGGAGGTGGTAATGGAATATAGAGTAAACAGGCAAATTAGAGCAAGGGAAGTCAGGCTAATTGATCAGGATGGTAAGCAAATAGGAATAGTGCCTATTCAGGAAGCTTTAAAGATAGCTGAAGAAAGGGGGTTAGATTTGGTGGAGGTTGCACCTAACGCTAATCCGCCGGTGTGTAAGCTTTTGGATTATGGCAAGTTTCTTTACGAAATGAAGAAGAAGGAAAAGGAAGCAAAGAAAAAACAGAAAGAACATTCTATGGAGGTTAAAGACATCAACCTTTCTTTGAGGATAGACGAACACGACCTTAAGGTAAAGCTTAAACATATGAGAGAGTTTTTAGATGATGGTGATAAGGTTAGAGTAAGGATCAGGTTTAGAGGTAGGGAGAACATTCGCCCCGAACTTGCTGATAAGTTGGTCAATAGAATTGTGGAAGATTTGTCAGATTGTGCACAGTTAGAAGCACAACCTAAGAAGGAAGGTAATTTTTTAATGTTCTCCCTTTTGCCTAAGAGAAGGTAAAGTTTAAGTGGAGCGGAGGGGATTTGAACCCCCGACCTCCTACACGCCAAGCAGGCGCTCTCCCGCTGAGCTACCGCCCCTTGTTTATGTTTATTATATCAAAATATAACCGCTGTCAAGAAATAGTCAGAAATGAGCACAAGCATAGATGATGTGACCACGCTATTTGTGGTAGCCCTACCCACACCCTCCGTTCCACCCTTTGTGTAAAATCCAAAATAACAGCTAACAGAGGACACAACAAATCCAAAAAAGGTAGCTTTGTATAACCCTCCTAAGAAATCGTAGAATTCGGTAAGGTCCTTCATCTTTTCCCAAAAGAGATATTCGTTTACACCAAAGAGCTTTACAGCTACGAACCAACCACCTATTATACCAGCTATGTTAGATAGGACTGTGAGCATGGGCACGCCGATGGTGCCAGCCACTATGCGGGGTGTAATTAAATAACTACGAGAGTCTATACCCATAACCTCTAAAGCGTCTATCTGTTCTGTGATCCGCATGGTTCCAATCTGTGCTGTCATAGCAGAGCCTACCCTTGCAGTCACCATAAGAGCAGTAAGCACTGGCCCCAGTTCTCTACTCATAGAGAGTGCTACGACTGCCCCTATTAAAAACTCTGCATTAAACCTGTTAAATGTGCCGTAGGTTTGAAGGGCTATAACTCCACCTGTAAATAGGGAAGTGATAAAGACCACCGGTGTGGTTTCCGCCCCGAGGTAAGTAATCTGTTTTATAAAATGCTTTACTTTTGGAGGAGCTTTAAAAAGCAGGTATATAGCCCAGATAGTAAGCGATGTTGCCTTACCTACTTCTTCAAAAACTTTTGACATGTTCCAAATAGATTTTATACCTTTCTTTTATCTCTTCCATAAAGTCACCACCCAGTTTTTCCAAAAATGCATTGGCAAGCACGTAGGCTAAGGCTGATTCTCCTACAACTGAAGCAGCCGGCACCGCCACCACATCCGTCCTCTCTTTACCAGCTCTAACTTCTTCCTTGGTTTGCAGATCCACGCTTCTGAGTGGTTTGGTCAAAGTTGGTATGGGTTTCATGGCGCACCTTACCACTATGGGCATGCTATTGGTAATTCCACCTTCCAAACCGCCTAAGTTGTTAGAATACCTAAGGTATCCCTCACCTTCCTTGTAGCCTATCTCATCATGGACCTCCGAACCAAATTTTTTGGACGCCATAAAACCTAAACCTATCTCCACCCCCTTTATAGCCTGAATGCTCATCATAGCCTGAGCTATAAGACCATCCAATTTTCTGTCCCAATGCACATGACTTCCCAGTCCAGGAGGAACTCCCACCGCAAAGACTTCAAAAACCCCACCCAAGCTTTCACCCATCTGCTTAGCTCTGTCTATCAGCTCCCTAAAAAGCTCATCTTTTGTAGCATCCGGAAACCTAACTTCTGACTGCTCCGCAAGGTAGTGTCTTTTAACCAGATCTTGCTCCTCTATGGGGGGCTCGAGGGGACCTATGCTAACCACATAGCTTCCTATAAAAACTCCCAACTCTTCTAAAAACCTTTTGCAGATTGCACCAGCCGCTACCCTACACGCTGTTTCTCTTGCAGAAGCCCTTTCAAGGATGTTTCTTAGATCCCGCTGGTTATACTTTATACCACCTGCTAAGTCCGCATGTCCCGGCCTTGGTCTTGTGAAAGGAACTACAAAGTCTGGCCTTTCTCCCTCCACAGCCATCTTCTCCTTCCAGTTTTCCCAGTCCTTGTTTTCAATCAGAAGGGCTATGGGACTTCCTAAGGTTTTTCCAAACCTAACTCCAGAGATTATCTGGACAGCATCCTTTTCTATTTTCATCCTCCCACCCCTACCGTATCCTCTCTGTCTTCTTTCCAACTCTCTGTTTATGTATTCTACAGATATCTCTAAGTTTGCAGGTATACCCTCAACTATACAAACTAAGCCCCTTCCGTGGGATTCGCCAGCGGTTAAAAATCTGATAGGCATTCAGCTTAGGAAACCTTTACCGCTTTTATTACTTTCCCGGCTTTCAAACACTTCGTGCAAACATATACTCTTCTTACTGTTCCATCTTCTAAAACGACCTTGACCCTCTGCAAGTTTGCCTTAAACTTCCTTGGATTGCTCTCAGCAGAGAATGTTAAACTTCTTCCTATCTTTGTAGTCTTTTCACAAACATAACACTTCGCCATAGTGTAAAATATTATACCTCATATATCATGTCCAAAAGCTCTTTTGCCTTCTCAGCATCAAGCTCTTTGAGTTTGCTGTAGATTTCTCTTGCCTGAGAGATTTTTCTAAGCCTAATGTAGCTTGTTCCCAGCTTGAAAAGAAGCTCTGGGTCGTTAGGTTTGCCTTCCAACTCCTTTTTTAAGTCTTCTATGTATTTTTCTACCAATTGTTCCCCCATTTTACTAAAAATTCCCCTGTAATCTTTCATCAGCTCTCCCTACCGTAGAATTTGTATTTTAATCTGTTTATCCTTTCTAAATTAGATAGCACTATGTCCTCTATATATGCGTTGCATGATATAACTACCACATCGCAGGCAAAGCCTCCATCTTCTAAAAAGTTCCTTGCGGAATTGAGAAATTCTCTAAGCACCTCGTCCTGCTCCAGCTCAAAAGGAGCTCCAAGGAAGTGATGACTTATGCCTAAATAACTACCTGGATTAACCCTCACGCTTAGCCTTAGAGGATTTAATGCTTCTATAAGTTTAGCCTTTGAGTTAGCGTAGCTTAGTCCAAACATAAGCATGGCGTCGGTTATGATGTATTTTGAGTTTAAGGAAACAAATTGCCTAAAGCCAGTTTCTTTAAAGTCCAGCTTTAGGTTATCCTTTTGCGTTTCTACCCAATGGGGGTGTGGAGTATCCACAAGCCACAGAATTTTTTCTGGATAAAAGCCTTCCGTTGCCTGCCTGCCCCACATCATACACAAAAGGATCATTAGAAGGTAAAATTTAACTCATGCTGGGTTTATTGAGAAAAAAACCAGTTGATAAGCTTGTAGAAGTCTTGGGAAAGGAAAAGGTTTCTTTATCTTTGGTAGATAGGAAGCTTTATTCCTACGATGCCACTCCCATTCCAATAGACAGAGCCATACCTTCTGCGGTGGCTTTCCCCACATCCACAGAGGACGTGCAAAAACTGGTTAAGGTGTGCTATGAGGAAGATATTCCCATCTTTCCGAGGGGTGCAGGCTCAGGTCTGACTGGGGGTGCGGTACCTACTTTGGAAAAGGGTGTGGTGGTATCCTTTGAGAGGATGAATCGTTTTTACATAGATTTGGATAATGCAACTGCTGTGGTTGAGCCAGGGGTTATAACCTACGATTTTCAGCAAGAAGTGGAAAAGTTTGGACTCTTTTATCCACCAGACCCTTCTTCCTTTAAATACTCCACCATAGGTGGGAATATTGCGGAAAATGCGGGTGGTCCAAGGTGTTTGAAGTATGGAGTCACCCGGGAGTATGTGTTGGGGCTTACCACCGTCATAAAAGAGGGGCACATTTTAAAAACTGGAAACCCGGTTATAAAGGATGTGGCTGGATACGATCTAACCAAACTGTTGGTTGGCTCTGAAGGTACATTGGGGCTTATAACCTCTGCAGTTCTTAAACTCATACCCAAGCCAAAGGCAAGGGCTACCGCCTTGATAACTTTTAAAGAGCTAAAAAGTGTGGGCAAAGTGGTAACAAAGATCATGACTTCTGGTATATTTCCATCCGCTTTGGAGTTTATGGATAGCTATGCTATAAAGGCTGTGGAGGATTTCAAACCTGTTGGTCTTCCAAAGGATGTGGAGGCTTTGCTTTTAATAGAGGTTGATGGCTCACCTCAAAGTGTTAAAGAAGACATAAACCAAGTGAAGGAGCTTGCCAGGTCCATGGAGCTGGAAGTTCAAGTTGCAGAAGAAGAAGAAAAGGCGGAAAAGCTCTGGACTGCAAGGAAAAGCTTAGGACCAGCTCTTGGCAATCTGAGAACCGGAAAGATAAACGAGGATGTGGTAGTTCCCAGGATATATCTATCGGAAGCAATAAGGGACTACAGAAGAGTGGCAGAAAAATACAGACTTTTGATGGTTATCTTTGGACACATCGGGGATGGGAACCTACACGTGAATTTGCTATATGATAAGAAAAACAGAGAAGAAGAGGAAAGGGCAGAAAGGGCTGTAGATGAGGTGTTTGAGATAACTCTCAAGTATAACGGTTCCATTACTGGAGAGCACGGAGTGGGGCTTACCAAACGCAAGTTTCTTGAGCATCAGTTTGGGCCTGTGGGTATGGAAATACTAAGAGAGATCAAGAAGATATTTGATCCCAAAAACCTTTTCAATCCGGGAAAGGTTATAGGTCCTTAGAGGGACAAAGGTCATAAAGCGGACACTCTAAGTGTTTAGGTTTCTGAGCAGTGCATACATATCTACCAAGAAGTATTAAAAGATTTGAAAACTTACCCCAATCTTCCTTTGGAACTATGCTCATAAGCTCTTGCTCTGCCTTTTCAGGTTTTTGTTGCTTGGTAAGACCCAGCCTCTGACTAACTCTCAAAACATGCCTATCAACTGCTATACCCTCGTTTATACCAAAGGCGTTATACAGGATCATGTTGGCAGACTTTCTACCAATACCGGGCAATTCAGAAAGTTCTCCTAAATCCCTTGGAACTTCTCCGGCGTACTTCTCAACTAAGATCGTGCTTATTTGCTTTATGTACTTTGCTTTATTGCGATAAAAGGATACTTTGCTGATGTACTTTTCTATCTCTTCCAAATCCGCTTGCACAAAATCTTTGGGTGTTTTAAACCTTTTAAAAAGTTCTTGCGTCACCTCGTTTACCTTTGCGTCCCTTTCCTGCGCAGATAGAACAACAGCCACCACCAGCTCAAAGGGCGTGCTGAAGTTTAGCTCCAGTTTATTTGGAAATACCTTTTCGAGCTTCTCAATTATTTCCAGAGGTCGCTTTTCAAAATCCCTCATCGGAACGCCCCTTGAACCAACAAGGAGTTTTTGTTTGTTAGCAGTTTATAAGCTGACCTTATGGCAGATGGTTGCTTATGCATCAATTCTAAGAGCTTTTTTCTGTAGGGATTGTTCAGCTGGAGTTTGAACTGCACGCTTACATACATCTTAGGCTTTTATTATAACCACCTTGAGGGATTTTTAGAACATCCTTCATTTAGATCTTACAAACATTTTAAAACTACCATCTGGCTCCTTCTCCATTCTAACAAATACCCCTTTTGTTTCTAAGAGAAAGGCATGGGCCAGTTCCACCCTACCAGAGCTTCTTACGCTAACATACCTCTCTG
>CAZZKD010000066.1:0-2409 GCA_964655095.1 uncultured Thermocrinis sp. | reverse complement strand
GAGAGATAGTGGATCTTATGGGAACCTCTGCCTATCATGCCCCTGCGTCCTCCATAGTGGAGATGGTAGAAGCTATAGTTACGGACAACAAAAGGATACTTCCCTGTTCTGTTTACTTGGATGGCGAAGTTGGAGAGTATTACGGGGTTAAAGGTGCGTGTGTGGGAGTTCCCGTAAAGCTCGGAAACTGCGGAGTAGAAGAAATAATAAAGATCCCCATGATACCAGAGGAAAGGGAGATGTGGGAAAGATCCGTTCAATCCGTGGTTAAAAACTTGAAAGTGGTGGAAGAACTATTGGGTAAAGTAGTTTAAAATCTATTATTAGAATGCTGCTTTTTCCTATAAGATTTGTGGTTTTACCTATAGCTTTGCTCTTGGTGGTAGGGGGCTTTGTTCTCTACAAAGAATGGCAAAAGAGAAAAAATTACCAAGTATCCTATGTGGAATGGGAGATAAGGAAGTATCTTCAAAGCAATGATTTAGAAAAGGTTAAGAATCTGATAAATGAAGGCATGAAAAAGGGAGGTGCTTTTAGACCTTTGATTTTATCCCACTCTCTGCAAATAGATGGTGACAAAAAAGAAAGTGAGCTAATCCAAGAAATAATATCTGATCTTAGAGACAAGGAATTGAGGACCTTCTATACTGAGAGGCTTGCCTATGCCTATATAAAAGAAGGACAAAAAGAGAAAGCTTTGAAGGTGCTTGAGTCTATAAATAAGGAGAGTTTCAACTACTTCTCTGCACAAGTGTTGAAAGCCCAGATACTTTTGAGTATGGGGAAAAAGGACGAAACAAAGCATATCTTAAGCAAAGTTATCAAAGAGACAAAAGACACCTACTGGTCAAACATAGCTAAGGTTCTGTTAAAGGAGATTGAAGGATGAAACTATTAGTGGAGATAGGAACAGAAGAACTTCCTGCTAACGTAATAAACTTAGCGCTTAGCAGTCTCAAGGAAAGTTTGGAGAAGGTTTTGGGAGTTAGCATACAAAAAACCTATGGCACGCCAAGGCGCTTGGCGGTTATTACAGAAGACTTTGAAGACAAACCAGAAGAAAAGGAGGAACTAATATACGGACCACCTTTGGGCATAGCTTACAAAGAGGGGAAACCTACAAAGGCACTTCTTGGCTTTTTGGAAAGGGTTAAAGCTTCTTTGGATGATGTTATAGAGGTTCAGCGAGGAGAGGGGAGTTACATAGCTGTAAAAAAGCTCTACATAGGTAAAAGCCCTCTGGAAAGGCTTAAGGAAGAATTTGAAAGCATTTTGCTTTCCATACCTTTACCTAAGCGTATGAGGTGGGACAGCAGTAGCTTGAGCTTTTCACGACCAATAAGGTGGATATGTGCGATTTATGGAGACAAAACAGTGCCTTTGAGTTTTGGTAAGCTCAAAGCCGATAACCTGACCTTTGGGCATAGGTTCCTCTCAAAGGATCCCATTCTGATTCAGAATACAGAAGAGTATGAAGAGAAGCTAAAAGAACATTGGGTCATTCCCTCATTCAAAGAAAGACTGGGACTTGTCTTGGAAATGCTAAGGGAGGAGTCGTATGCGCTAAGAGGTATCCCGAAGTATCCAGAAGGTTTGCCAGAGGAGGTGGCCAATCTTTTGGAGTTTCCCTTTTCTGTTGTAGGCAGGTTTGAAGAAAAGTTTTTGGAGCTTCCAGAAAAAGTTTTGGTTACTGTCCTTGCCCATCATCAAAGGTTTTTTTGCCTCGCCAACGAAGAGGACAAACTCATTCCGTGGTTTATCGCCTTTAGCAACAATGAGCCGAACAACAAAATTTTAGAGGGATATCAAAAAGTGATAAGAGCCAGGCTGGAAGATGCCCTATTTTTCTACAGGGAGGACCTAAAGACACCGTTAGAGAACCTGTTAGAAGGATTGAAAGGGGTAGTGTTTCATCCAAAAGCAGGCAATATGTGGGAAAAAACCCAGAGGCTAATCTTTCTTTCAGAGAGAATAGCACGTGCGCTGGGTTTTGATCAACAGACTACAGAAAAAGTCAAAAGGAGTGCCCTGCTTTCTAAGGCGGATCTTTTAACAAACATGGTTAAAGAGCTTGACGAGCTTCAGGGATACATGGGTATGGTTTATGCCAAAGCTTGGGGAGAGGATGAAGAAGTAGCAAGGGCTATATACGAGCACTACCTTCCAAGAACACCTTCCGAAGAGGTTCCAGAAAGTCCTATTTCTCAAATTCTTTCTATAGCTGACAAACTGGACAACCTTTACACCCTCATAAAAGCTGGAGAGATGCCATCCGGAAGCTCAGACCCCTATGGACTTAGGCGCAACGCCTATGGAGTTTTTGCCATAATTCACAAGCACGGCTACAACTTGGACTTGAGAGAGCTTTTGGAAGATCTACCTGAAGGCTTTGAAGAGTTTATAAGAAGT